>SKSE01000078.1 GCA_007118135.1 Bacteroidales bacterium
ATGGCTCATCACCTTCATTTTCAAACTGAATTTTAAGTTTAAAGGGTTCAAGTTCACTGGTAAGAAGTGTTCCCAATTGCTCCGATTCCTTTTCAAATTTCAGTTTTGCTCCCTTTTCTTCTTGTGCATAACCGTTAAAGCTTAAAAGCACAATGACAATAAATGCAAGAAAACTATTTAATATCGATTTACGCATAATTGAGCATTTATTATTTTTTTGAAAATTAGTTTTTATTTCACCTGAGTAGAAAATTTCAGGTTATAAAGGTATAGATATTAATCAGATAATATTGAAGCAAAACACTTAAAATCTTTGCGCAAATTACGGTATTTTATATTTCAAAAAGATAAATATTTATTTCAAAAGCAACCACAAGCTGTTATATTCATTCTGTTGGTTTTACAATCTATATGACAGTATAGGCCAAAACACCGGGCTATTGCAAAACTATCAGGATACTTCTATTGGAATTCTCACCACGACATTGCTTTTATGAGGATTTTCATCTGGTGCGAAAATTAATAAATCCAGAACACTCAAAGAATCTTCTTCTACTCTGCGCAGATGATGTGTCAATCTGGAGGAAGTTACTTTGCCCATTGCATCCACTTCAACTTCAACATTCATAATAAAACCCGACCTTCTCAGTCCTGCAAAAAATGGAGAAAGCTTATCGAAATAGGGCTTAAACTCAAAAAAGTAAAAATGCCGGCTAATGGGGGGCACTTCTGTGTTGTATTGGAATTCTATATGGGGGAATTTTTGTCTCATTTCATCAACTTCTTCCTGGGAAATCTGATGTTTTATAAATACAACTCTCCGGAGACCCGGCATGCTGTTGACAAATTCAAGACTTCTTACCCTTGATGCTGAAATATCGATAGTTTCAAGAGCAGGAAGCTGGGCTTTTTCCAAATCGTCACTACTTATGAAACTAAAAGAAGCATTCAGGTAAGTAAGATTAGAAAGACTATAGTTTTCAAGCTTACTGAAATCAATTATAAAAGGGCTTAAAACCAATGACTTGAGATCAGGAGTAGATTCAATGATTTCGAGGTTTTTTACCTTGTCAAAATTACGCATGTTTAAAAACTCTACAGGTAGTAATTGATCCAGAATATCATCGGTAACTGGGCGTTGACCATTTTTCTCATATAAAGTAAACTTTATTACCGGGTGCAACGACTCATAAGAAGGAATTTCTGTAAAAGATTTGCCTGAAACAATCAGAGGCAGTATTGCTAAGAACAGGTATAAGGACGAATAATTTATTTTCATGATTTTTAAAGTTATACGCTTTTAAAGAGTGTTTGTTATCTTATGCTGAATGCCTACAGAAATATTAAACTGTTGATGAAATGCATTGAGATGTTTCATTTCAATCTGGTCAACTGAACCTGGTTGAGCTGTTTTAATATTAGTATGCTCAAAGAAATGCCTTGAATAATTTGTACTTAAAAATGCGAGTGTTCTGCCTGAATAAACCGGAAAAGCCAGTTTTAACCCGGCAAAGAGAGTTCTACGATTCTGATGAATATCATTAAATTCGCTACGCTGCCCAATATACGAGAATGTTGAAGCACCTATGTAGGGACTAATAACACTGTTATGATTAATGCGGAAATCATATCCAAGTTCAGTCCCGAAATACACTCTGCGCTTGGGGAATGAATTTGTAAGACCATGGGTAACTATAACATTTCCGGGGTTTCTTTCCTCCAACCTTCGCCCATTCTGGGGTTGAATGTTTTCAAAGGAAGCATAGCCAGTTAAAAAAACATTGGTGAAATTATATTTTAACCCTCCCGTTATATTCTGACTACGAAAATTATGCAGGTAAGTAATATTATATTGAGGATTATCAATCTGCTGGATAGAGTATTCATGTCTACCACCCCCTCCGGTGCCTAATGTGAAAAACAGACTAAGACCACTCGGATTCAATATCATATTTACAAACTTTTTGTAATTGAACTGATCGCCCGATTCACTAAGGTTGCTTCGGTTTATTTGAACAGAATCTAAAGTTACCAGATTATTGCCTTTTTGCGATTTCCTGAAATCATCTATAAAAATTCTGAAGTTAATGGGAGAGTCTTCATTTTTTAAGTCAATATGCTGGCCAATTTTTTCATTGCTGAATACAAATGGCTCTTCGTGGGTAAAAACATTGTCAAGTGATGTATCAAAGTAATAAACAATTTCATCATCACGATATAATCCATCAATAAAAACAATACTTACAGCATGGTAATATAAACCCATGTATCGGGCAGCCTTAAAAGCAATAACATATCCCAACTGATCTCTGTCATCTACCCTGGGAGGACGCACACGAATATTATTTCCGGTAATCCTGCCATTATATTCAAGTGAATTAAGAAATTCAGTGGTATTAATCACATCTCCTTCGTAGGGATACACTCTGGAAATAAAACTATAGTAGGGTGCGTCTAATGGCCCTCCTATCATAGTTTCAAAATTTATTAAATCAGGTTCTGTGGCAGAAACAATCTCCTGCGAAAAGCTTTTAGTGCAAAAGCCTATTGCCAATACAATCAGCAAATAAATTTTCTTTTTCATAATAGATATTAATGATAATTCCAACTAAACTTGCTATGCAAGTCATATGGTTAAGCGGCAGGTTAATGTAAGTGAAAATTATTTGAATTTACACTTACCTGTAGGTTAAGTTAAATGCATTGCAAAGATATTAAATAATTTCAAAAAATCTGATACTATATTACGGACAATGTCCTAAACACACAAAAATATAAATTGTTTCCATATCATAAATGTAAAAATCCCTAAAAATCTTTAAAGGCTAAAAGGGATTAGAAAAAGAGCTCCTCTGCACAAAACAGAGGAGCCCCTAATTAAATAAAAATTAATATCTGAAAAGATTCAGATTAATTATCTGATGCTGAAGTGAGAAGAAAAATCTAAATTCTTACCTTCTCCATTGTCACCACCATTTTCACCGTTATCATCACCATTTCCGCCAAATAAACCAGGCTGCACGGTAAAGGTATTCCAGCTAAACCAGAATCCCGAAGTACCAATATCAAGAGCGCCGGTAAAAATAAGAATACCATTACATGAATCAAGCTCGAAGTCATATCCATCAGCAAAAAT
>SKSE01000135.1 GCA_007118135.1 Bacteroidales bacterium
TGAAACATAAGGACTTTCCAGCATCCGCAGGATCTGGAAACGTCCATTCTCATCAGCATCATCCAACTCCCGCAGGATCTGGAATGGTCCGGATTGAATTCCCCACCCGTCTGATGATAACATTTCATCCCCAGCGGTGGACGGATAAGCCATTCCCATGGTTTAAAGAGCTGGTAATGCAAACAGCCAAGAACAGTGTAAAATTTCTTTTGAACCTGCGCCGGGATAGTCAATAATAAAACATTACAAATTATCTAGCCCGCCCGAGTCAGCCATACCGGCCTTGGGTGGTTCCCGGTAACAATGCAAGTGAGTGGAGCGTAAAAAGATTTGCAGCCGCCAGCCTGAAGGTTAAGTTACTGCCAGCGTGAACACAAAACCAACCCGGTAGCCACAAAAACAAAGCCCGGGCGGCCTCAAATATTTTAGCGAAATGAACGCTGCATTGTCGGGAAGCACGCGAAGCCTTGATTTTTTCTCCCTTTTTTATCAAGAAAAAAGGGAAATGAATAAATCCCTAAATTTGCCTTTTGCACAAAATCAAAAACCCAATGTCAATGCTACTTATAAAACGAATAATACTGATCACCTACCTGCTCATCATTGCCATTGTTGCTGTTTTTCCCTTTTCTGCGGCTGATGTTGGCGCCATGAACCGTGTGTATATCCTGAGCTTCCGGCTCGATCATCTTATTCATGTGGTAGCCTTTTTACCCCTTTATCCGTTGTTATACTGGCTCATCCGCCCACAGTCACGGCAACAAATTCTCATCCTGCTTATCATAAGTCTGATTATCGCATCTGCGGCCGAATACGTTCAGTACTTCATCGATTATCGTTCATACAATCCTGCCGATCTCATTTCTAATCTTACAGGAGCAATAATAGGATTTCTTGCTGTTTTTACAGTAAAGAAATTTAAGCGGATTACTTAACCGCGAATTACTCTTTCTTATGTAAAATTTATTTACTTTTGTCGCCGGAATAACATCTCATATTATACATTTCAAATGCTAACAGGCTTAATATCAGTAAAATACTTATGAAAGACAGTATTGCTTTATCCATCAATCATGAGCATTTACTGGAAGGGTTAAAATATCAGATTCAGTCTGCCGATCATAAGAATGATACTCTTCAACTGGCCTATATGCCCGAATCGGGCGAATCTCTGCTACTGGCACCCTATCTGAATCCTGAAAAATTAAGCAACCTGGTAGTTAATACCAATGACTTGAAATTCATTAAGTCAAAATGCCATCAGTTGAAAGCTACTACACTTTTCAATCTTAAGAAAATAAATTATAATCGTTACATTAATAAATACCTGGAAGGCATCAATGCTTGTCTGCCATATGATGGCATTTTTATCGGCAAGCTGGAAACCTACAATCTTCGCAGACACAGAATTTACAAAAGATACCCTGCGGTAATTAACCATTTGGTATATTTTGCCGACACATTATATCACAGGATACTACCTAAGTTGCCTTTGCTCCATAAAGCATATTTCTTTTTCAGCAATGGCAGATATCGCCTTATGAGTCGCCCCGAAGCCCTTGGCAGGCTTTCCTCCTGTGGTTTCGATGTGATTGCTGAAAAAAGCCTGGGCAATTGTTTTTATTTTGTAGCCCGTAAAACCCGGGAACCTTATTTCAACCGCAATGCTACATACGGACCCATCATCAGCCTTGAACGACATGGGCAAAACGGCAGACTTCTCAAAGTATACAAGTTCCGCACCATGTACCCCTATTCTGAATATCTCCAGGAATATGTTTACCAGCATAATAAACTGGCCAAATCGGGTAAGTTTAGCAATGACTTTCGCATAACCCCCTGGGGCAGAATCATGCGCAGGCTATGGCTGGATGAGCTTCCCATGATTTTTAATTTCCTTAAAGGTGATTTGCAACTTGTGGGTGTTCGACCCCTCAGCAAGATGTATTTCAATCTCTATACCGATGAACTGAAAGCAAAGCGTACGCTCAGCAAACCCGGCCTTATTCCGCCCTATTATGCGGTTTATCCCACCCCAAAAGGACTCGACCAGATCATGAAAAACGAACTGGATTACCTGGAAGCTTTCGAAAAAGCCCCATGGACCACCAACTGGAAATACTTTTGGCGGGCAGTTAACAATATCCTTTTTCGCCAGGTACGAAGCAATTAACACACAGGAAAATTTAGGGAAAGTAATTATTTTTCTGCCACAGCAGACTTTTTCTCTTTGCGGTAAAAGATTTGCGGTCTCCAGTATGAAGGTTAAGTTTCTGCCGGTACAAATGCAAATCTAACCCGGTAACTAAAAAACAAGGTCATTGCAGTATCAAATATTATATCAAAATGTACACTGCATTGCCAGAAATCCCACAAAGCATTGATTATTAAGATTTACCTGATGATTTGGTGATTAATGTATATACAACGCAACCAACACAATAGCTGAAAACTCCTTCCAGGAAAGCACAAAATATTAACATCGAGGCAATAATAACAGCAGTTAGAGATAAATTTACAATCATAAATAGTCCGGCAAGAAAACTAAACGTCATTCCAAGTAAGGCAGCAAATTTCTTGGGTGCCGCATCAATTCTTTTCCCGTTATTGATTTTAAGTATTCGGGTAGTTTGGATTGCCAAAATTTTTAGTGGACTCGCTCTACCGGTAGAAAAGGCCCTGATAGCAAAATCGACAGCAAGAAGTAACATGATAATATAACTATTTATCAAAATAGCTACAGCGGTTATGAAAACAGTAAAAATTGCAGTGGTGCGCGTTATATTTTCATCTGCTTTTATACTTGATATGGGACATATTATATCTATATATTTTTTCATTTTTCAATTGGGCTAATTTGTATTAAAAGAAAATGTTATAACAAATTAAAATGATTAAGTGTTTAAGGTTGCCTGATAACATACATGCCTGTTAAACTTATTGGTTGCAGAAAAAGGGGCTGAAATAGCTCAAAGAGCCTGCCCGGGGCTGCCAGATGGGTCTTATAAATATTCTGATATAACTTTCATATCTTTGCCACTGTAAAGAAAATCAACAGGTATGAAACTACTCATTCGCAACATAAAGGAACTCATTCAGGTTGAATACGACTTCCGCGAAAAGGTAA
>SKSE01000154.1 GCA_007118135.1 Bacteroidales bacterium
GTTGAAAACGCAATGAGAATAGCAAAAGAAATCCGAACCTTGATTACCGGGAAAATGGGGATAAATATAGACTATAACAAAATAATCGACGAAGAATAAATAAGCCTGTAGCCAACATGGTGTGAAAGCTTCCCCTTTTTAGTACACCTTAAAAGTAGACAATTTTCATTTTAATTAGATCCTAGTTTTGTTGAACATTTCTCCGCGCGGAGTGGAGCGAAGGCGGAACCGAAGCGGAACATAGCGCGGGGGAAATGTTTTCTGTTTTATTATTTTTCTGCCTGTAAGCCAAGGGAGATATATTTCCTAAGGCTTTGTGGGGTCGCATAAAATTATAATCTTCCACCCATGCAGTGGTGGCTTCTCTTACCTGTTTCAGATCCGCGTTCGGCATTTGTGTCTGCGGATAGTGACGAAGCCCTCACCCCCCCGGCGTTTCATACACGCGAACCGTTGGCAACAACAATAGAGAATCGCACGTTACAAACCAAACACTAACACTTGTGAAGGGATTAATGATAGGAATTTTTTATTTGTTTGCTTACCAATTAGCAATATGGGACCGTCCAATCAAAGGGAGCAACTTATAAATTATTATCTTTAATCTATTTTGAGCATTAGTAGCCACATTCACTAAGATTAATAAATACTGAATAAAATGAAAGAGAAAGAGTTTACCAAACAAGAACTAATAGATATTATCAGCAAGATTGCGATTGATGAGAAAATAACTTTTAATAGTTTAAGAGAACTATTGGTTGATTCTGAGTTTCCGGAAAAACTTTCCGAAAGTAGTACACAAGAAATAAATATAACTAATGTTGATGAAAAAAGATTTCTTGAAATAGCCAACATTCTATCAGAAAAATGTAAAAAAGCTTATGAAATCCAGAAAGAAATCGTAAAATTATCAATTCACAATCAACCAAACGTAAAAGCAATTCAACTATTAAAGACTGAATTGTCATACCTGGAGAGTGACATTACAAACTATGAGACTGAATTGGCTAAAGTTAAGCAAAAAGGGACGAGAGAATAACTCATTACATACGTTGCCTAAGATTGTATACCAGTTGCATCCCCGCCTGCCAGACAGCCCGCCCGTTTTGGGCAGGTAGGCGCTATTGTAGCTATGGTATAAACATTAACAGTTAGTTTAATTAAAATAACCTATCTCTGATAATCAGATACAATGAGTTTTATAAAAATGAAGGTATTGATATTATTATTGTTGCTTTTTTCCTGTAACAAGGATGATAATACTATTGATACAAACCATAACTCCGCTTATCAAATAACAAAAAGTATTAGTTACAATAACATTTCAGTTGACTTAGTGATAGATAAGCCCGAAGGTAATGAATTTGACGTGTTAATGGTATTTCACGGAACAGTAAGACACGATAGTTTAATTCTGCAGGCAGCTCATAATGCACTTGAAAGGTTTAAAAATATTCTTGACCGAAATGATATGCTGATAATAAGTGTAGCTTACCCTGAAGAAAATCTCCTTTTTGGAGATAATATTCTTCACTGTGAAGCCGCTTTGCTATGGGTTAAAAATCAAGCAAAAAGTGAATTAAATGTTAAAATTAATAAGATATTTCTGGCCGGTCATTCTCAAGGGGGCTATTTGGTTACACGACTTAACACAATGCACCAAACCGATGGAGTAATTGCCAATGCACCTGGTCCGCTTAATTTAATATTCCGCTGTCAGTTAGAAGAAAATGGTGAAATTCCCAATCAGATGGAATGTACAATTCTTTTTAATGAATATGGCTCAACTTCAAATAATCCGGAAGCTTATTTTGAAAGATCGTTGCTAAATTTTACGGATGGCTATAAATCTGATATTTTATTCGTTCAGGGTTTAAATGATGGTCCTATACATATGCATTCCTGGGCTACATTTAAACAGCAAGTTGAAAATTGCACGGATTGTAAGGATATACAATTTATAGAATTGTCTGGATTTGGTCATACTGCCTTATTTCAAAGCACTGATGCTAAAATTGAGTTTAACAGGTTCATCAACAGGCAATAATATTGATGGAGCAAATGCAGAAAGTATTTGCAATGCTTTGTCTGTAAAAAGATAGATAATATACTACACCTGACTACCCATCGAAGAAGTGTTATCTGTAACACTGTGTTGTACTGTAAAAAAAATATTTTATTTTTGCACCGCGAAATCTTAATTGAACCCTTGCTAAGGCTGGCTATCTGCATTTGAAAGATAATACCGTATTAATCGGATGCTGTCAAATAAATTAGAAAGACTGTCAAACAATTATTTTGAGTAGTTGTTGCTTGGTTTGGTTAGTTTATAGGGGACCGGTTTAAGAAAACGTTCCTGCCATTCCATTTTTTAGGTACAAGAAATCATAGTTTGGAATTCGGGTGATCAATTCTTTACATACATTGCAGTTAAAAGAGTCAACAAATCTTTTTAAGGCATCTTATTTTAATAGTATGGACATAATTTTTATTATTGTTGTAGTCTTCCTGCTTCTTAACATCGCCCTGGGGCTTTTTCGTGTGTGGCGGGGACCAACAGTTGCAGACCGCTTACTTACCACTCAACTCTTCGGCACAACTGGAATGGCTATATTATTAGTCCTGGCGGGTTATTTGAAGGATCTGAATTTACTTAATGTTGCTATTACATTCAATGTACTGGCTATTCTATTGGTAATTGGTCTGGTTCAAGTCTGGAAAAAAAAGAAAGGAGAATCACCATGATGATAAAAGAAGTTATCACTGTTATTCTGTTGGTAGTAGGATGTTTCTTTTTTCTGGCGGGAACCCTTGGAGTACTTCGTTTCCCGGATTTATTTTCCCGTCTTCATGCCCTAACCAAAGCAGACAATCTGGGGCTGGGTTTTATTGCTGCCGCAATGGCTTTACATATCGGTTCTCCATGGGCAGCACTAAAGATTTTTTCTATCTGGTTCTTTACTCTGTTGGCCAGTTCTACTTCCTGTTATCTTATCGCCCGTTTCCAAAAAGAAAAGGATCAACCTACAGATAGAAAGGAGGTAGAATGAGTGTGTTGATTGATATAATACTGGCTATTCTTGCCATCTACCTTGCCTTTCAGAGTTTGCTTGCAAAAAGACTAACCCAAACTGTATTTATTTTCTTTGCCTTTGGGCTTGCTCTGGCACTGGCATGGGTTCGACTGGGGGCTATTGATGTGGCCATTACCGAGGCGGCTATTGCAGCCGGTTTTATGGGAGTTTTATTTCTTGATGCTTTAAGGGACTTTTCTCCCCGTACTTCTAATAATCAGGAAAAAACTGAAGCTGCTAAAGATATTTTTTCTAAAAAAAATACCAAATCCCTCCTTCTTCCCAGAGTGGCCCTTGTTTTAGGATTGGTGCTATTTCTGCTTATTTCATTGGAAGCTATTTGGAATATTCCTGATGGCGGAGGTTTAACCGTATCTGTAGAGACTATGCTTCCTGAATCTGGGGTTGAGCATCCTGTTACTGCGGTCTTGCTGAATTTCCGTGCTTATGACACCTGGTTGGAGATTGGTGTGATTCTCCTTGGTCTTCTGGCTATCTTTGCCACCGGAGGAATAAAGCTTTATCTTAAGCCTGACGTGCCTGCGCAAGATATTTTGCTGCGGCAGGTGATTTTGTTCTTTACTCCGATTTTATTCTTGTTTGGAGCATTCCTGTTATACATTGGAAAATCCGGACCTGGGGGAGCTTTTCAGGCCGGGGTCTTGTGGGCAGCAATCGGCATACTACTTCATTTAGGAGGCAAGCCGGTGTTTTCGATGATTCCTCGTTGGCTGGGTCAGCTTCTCCTTACGTTGGGGCTTGGATTTTTTCTTTTGTTGGGTTTTATCTTAATGGCCGGAGGAGCTACTCTTTTTGAATATCCACCAGCTTATGCCGGAGTATTGATTTTGATTGTTGAAACGCTGGCAGCAATAAGTATTGCCGCAGCCCTTACTGCTATATTTGCCAACTTAAATCAAATGCAGGAGAAACCAAACGATATTGAATCGACCACTTGAATAAGAAATATGGAAACCTATCAGATTTACAGTTTAACTTCCGCAGTTCTCTTTGTCATCGGCCTGGGGGGAGTTTTTATTTCGAGACATTTCATTAAAAAAATCATTGCCACTATAATTATGGGGGGAGGGGTTTTTCTTTCTTTCGTTAGTTTTGCCGAACGTGATGCTTTAACCTTTGCCGATCCGGTGCCTCATGCACTGGTAATAACCGGAATTGTGGTGGCCGTCGCTTCCGCTGCTTTTGCTCTTGCTTTGGCCCGTCGCATTTACCAACTTACCGGAGAAGAATCTTTTACAAAAGACAAATGACAGATTTATTAACATCACCATATCCTGCACTTTTGGTAGGTTTGCCAGTTTTGCTGGCAACACTGAGTCTCTTCTTCAGGACCAGAGGAAAGGCCTTGGTAGGCCTTCTGGGATGCCTGCTCACTGCAGGATTAGCAATAGTCGCTTTTATTGAAGTGGCACAGCATGGAACGGTTATTCATATTCTGGGAGGTTGGGAACCTCCTTTGGGAATCATGCTTAGAATGGATTCTCTGGCTGCAGTATTTATAGGTATGACTGCTGTAGTAGGTGTTTTCATCAGTTTATATGCCTGGCAGTATTTCCGTGCCGATGAATCTGGCCCCGGAGAATTCCCGCTATTCTGGCCTTTGTGGCTTTTTCTGTGGGCAGGACTGAATGGGCTTTTTCTTTCCAACGACCTTTTTAATCTGTTCGTTACCATCGAAGTCATCGGCATCTGCGCAGTGGCTTTGGCAGTGCTATCCGGAAAAACAACTGCTATGTTCGCCGGATTACGTTATTTGTTGGCCGCGATTACGGGCTCAATGGCCTATCTTTTTGGTGTAGCACTTATATACGGTAGCACAGGCACACTAGACCTTGGTCTTCTGGGTCAGGTTTTGGAACCCGGAACGACAACTACCTTTGCTCTGCTGGTTATCACCTTCGGGCTTATGGTCAAAATGGCAGGTTTTCCTTTTCACTTCTGGCTTCCACCGGCGCACTCCGCTGCCCTTGCCCCCGTTAGTGCACTTCTTTCGGCCCTGGTGGTCAAAGGAGCCTTTTACATTTTGCTTCGCCTTTGGATGGAAGTCTTCGGAGTATCTATTACTTATGCCGCCGGACAACTCATTGGACTTGCCGGAGCAATAGCAGTTATATGGGGCTCATGGCAGGCTTTCATGCAGACAAGCTTAAAGCTGATTGTGGCCCACTCAAGTGTTGCTCAATTAGGGTATTTGCTTATGATTTTCCCATTGTTGATTCTGGCCCCGGGAGTAACTGCAGATTCGGCTGATTGGCTTTCTCCGGCATGGACTGCAGGTATCTTTCAGGTCATAGCCCATGCCTTTGCCAAAGCTTCCTTTTTCCTTTCGGCGGGGTTAATCATTATGGCTTTGGGACACGACCGAATAGAGTCTCTGCGTGACCTTGTGGGAAACATGCGCATTACCGCCATGGCGATTGGGCTTGCCGGGGTAAGTTTAATCGGGCTTCCCCCGAGTGGCGGCTTTATGGCCAAATGGATGCTTCTTAAAGGAATCTTTCTAAGCGGTCAATGGTGGTGGGCTCCTGTGGTACTTGCGGGTAGTTTACTCACTGCCGGCTATGTTTTTATGCTTTTGCGTCTGGCTTTTGCCCCTGCCCGTGAAATGGGTACGTTCAAACCGGTTCCCAAAAGTCTTGAAATAGTTGCCCTAATTCTTGCACTGGGTTCCTTTTTGATAGTTTTTCCGGCAGATTATATGATCCAGTTTCTGGAAAGCACCGGAGTCTTTGGCTCTGGTATTGAATCAATAGTGGAAGGAGGTGCCTATGGAAACGACTAGCGTATTGCCTTTGCTGATCCTTGTTAGCTCCCTAATTCCCGGTACACTGATTCTGTTGTTGCGGGAAGAACAGGTCGCTCTCCGTACTTTTCTTAACCTCTCCGGGGCAGTTGCCAAAGTGGGTCTGATCGCCTGGGTATTTGTCGGTTACCTGCGCGGCCAGGAGTATACCTTTTTCTTCAGGCTGGCTCTTGACCTGACCTTTTCGCTGCGGGTAGATCAACTGGGTCTTTTCTTTGCTGCTCTCTCGGCGGTGCTTTGGCTGGTAACTACCCTGTATGCCATCGGCTATCTGGAAGGTGGAAAGCACCGCAGGCGGTTTTTTGCTTTTTTTAGTCTCTGTGTAACCGCCAGTACCGGTATTGCCCTGTCGGGGAATGTGCTCACTTTCTTCATATTCTATGAATTTTTAACGTTGTCGACCTATCCGTTGGTTGTTCACCGGGGGACCGATAAGGCCGTGGAAGCTGGCCGAACCTACCTGTGGTATACCATTGGCGGGGGTACAGTTCTGTTTTTGGGTGTGGTTGGTTTGTTTGTGCTTGCCGGCCCTATCTATTTCGGACAGACCGAAATCATCGCAGACCTGATTTCGGTTTACCCGACTCAATTGTCTATTCTTTTTTTCATTTTATTAACGGGCCTGGCAGTTAAAGCAGCGATCTTTCCCCTACACGGATGGTTGCCTGTCTCGATGGTTGCACCGGCACCGGTCAGCGCGCTCCTGCATGCCGTAGCCGTAGTTAAGGCCGGGGCCTTCGGCATTGTCCGTCTGGTTTATGATGTTTATGGTATCGGAGTTGCCGAACATATGAACTATCTGAACGTGTTGGCGGTATTTGCCGCTTTTACGATTATCTATGGATCTCTCCGGGCTTTGTTTCAGGATGATTTTAAAAAACGGCTCGCCTACTCCACGGTCAGCCAGCTTTCCTATATAGCCCTCGGGGTGGCCATTCCGGGAGTTCTAACCTCTACCGGAGCGATTGTACACCTGGTTCATCAGGGAATCATGAAGATTACCATGTTTTTCGCAGCCGGGAATGTTGCAGAAACCTATGGTTACAAAAATATTAGCCAGTTAAACGGTATCGGCCGGCGCATGCCCTTCACCATGGGGGCTTTCACCATAGCTGCTTTTGGAATGATCGGACTGCCCCCGGTTGCCGGATTCATCAGTAAATGGTATCTCGGCCTTGGTGCAGTAGAGACCGGAAGCTATTGGGTGGTATTTGTTCTCCTCGCAAGCAGTGCGTTGAACGCAGCTTATTTTCTGCCCATCGTTTACCGTGCGTGGTTTTATGAGCCAGAGTACGAGGTATCCAGGCTGCGAAGTTCTGGCCGCCTTGAGACCCAGGCTTTATTATTAATCCCGGTGGTTGTTACCGGCCTGCTCTCCCTTGCTGCAGGAGTATTTGCTGCTGCAGGCGGCAGTCCGCTGTCTATCGCCCGTGAAATCGCCGAAAAACTTTACATGCCATGATCTGGTTTCTCACTATATTATTACCTCTGATGGCTGCGATAATCGCCCCTTTTACACCCGTTGGAAGGAGATTGTCCGGAATTATTTTTTTCACGGCCACTTTACCCGCAATATGGCTTGGTCTGGTGGAAGTATCCGGGGTCACAGCACAGTGGTTTATTTTGGAATCGCACTTTTCTCTCGATACACCAAGACGAATTATCCTACTGCTGACCGGCATCCTTTGGGCTACCTCTGGTCTTTTCGCAGGGTCATATCTAAAAGATGATAAGCGACGCAATGAGTTTTCATTTTATTTTGGCGCTGCGATGGCTGGTAATTTCGGACTTTTAATCTCTGCCGAAGTAGCTTCATTTTACACCTTTTTTGCCCTAATGACTTTTGCTTCCTATGGCCTGGTTATTCATAACCGGACCCCGTTTGCCCGGCAGGCGGCTAAAATTTATCTGGTGATGGCGATCATTGGAGAGCTTTTTCTAATCACAGCATTATATCTTGCCGTGCAGAGTGCCGGCAGTATGCTACTTGCCGATATTCCTGCAGCTCTGGCTCAGGCGCCCAATGGCCGGTTCATTTTCTTGCTTGGCCTTATTGGCTTTGGAGTAAAGGTCGGGGCAATACCATTGTATTTTTGGCTTCCTTTGGCGCATCCGGCAGCTCCCGCTCCAGCCAGTGCGGTCCTTAGTGGCGCTATGATTAAAGCCGGATTGGTTGGTTGGATGCACCTTGCTCCGGTAGGTTTGGTCGAATGGCCTTCCCTGAGCTTGCTAATGGTATCCCTGGGATTTATGTCAGCATTAGGTGCGGCTATCTATGGATTGACTCAGGTTGATCCCAAAACCAATCTCGCTTATTCAAGTATCAGCCAAATGGGGGTTATGACTGTAATTCTGGGTATAGGGTTGTATGGTGGTATCCCGGCCGGGTTGTTACTTCCGGCAGTTGCTCTTTATGCATTTAATCACGGAACAGCCAAAGCCCTTTTATTTATGGGCACAGCACTACCTGCCAAGGTCGGCGGTTCATGGCGAATACTTATGTGGGCAGGTTTAGGGATAGGAGTTTTGGCTATAGCAGGCGGACCACTTACCGGTGGGCTTTGGACCAAATATCTGCTAAAAACGTTCCTTGGTGAAACAACTCTGCCGGGGGCTCAAACCTTTTTACTTTTACTTACGCTTTCTGCTGTAACAACGACTTTATTACTTAGCCGTTTCTTACACCTTTTGTCTAAGATTAAGGCACCTTCTGAAAATGTGGCACCGGCTTTCCTGATTCCATGGATACTTCTTTTGCTTGCTGGCGGCTGGTGGACAATGTCACCAATTCTTTTACCCGCAGAATTAATGAACTACATTACAAAAGAAAAGGGCATTATGGCTTTTTTCTGGAATCTGTTCACCAACTGGAGCGCAATTTGGCCAATAACACTAGGGGCGTTTCTTATGGCTTTTACCCTGAAATTTGCCACTCTCAACAGGTGGCCAACGAAAGAGCCTCTCTTGCCTCCGGGCGATTTTGTTCACATAATCCTATTGTCAGGAGATTCGGTTACAAAGGTATTTCAGAAGGGAATTTCCTTGCTGCAGTCCTTCATGCAATCGTTAAACGGCCCCGAAAAAATATTTTACAATATTTCAGATGACAAACGAACACAACAAATCAGTAATTCTGCTGAAGCCTTACTTCGCCGTTGGGAATTTGTTGGAATAGGCTTTTTTGTTTTTTTCCTGACCATGTTTTTCTTTCTATGATAACTATTAAGGCAATGAAATATCCGTGATAAAGCTTTTAACTCACAACAAGTGCTCACTAAGAAAGATAATAAGATGTAAATGGATTTCATTCAATAACTTTAAAAATAATTCGCATGAATACCGGCATTAAAAACCTGAAAACAAGCATCCTGATCAAAAGCTTTCTTTTGCGATTTGTTATATTCGCAGCAGGTTGGTTTGTATTGGTAGGCGGACGGCAACTTAGCGACATATTTTTCATGATTCTTTTTATAGTTGCTACTACTGTTATCAGCATTTATACAGTGCCCCCCGGGCAATGGCTTATTCGCCCCCTTGAGGTTGTCCGGTTTTTTCCCTATTTTCTTTTAATGGCTTTGCGTGGTGGCTGGGATGTGGCACATCGGGTATTCTTTCCAAAGATTCCCATTGACCCTGATTTTGTAACCATTGAACACGACCGAGATCCACGAAAAACTCTGGTTCTTGCCTGGGTAATAAGCCTGCTTCCGGGCACAGCCAGTTCCATCATCACCGAAGATAGTATAGTCGTACATGTTCTCGATAAAAAACTCCCTGTAATCGAAGAAATTATGGAATTACAAAACCGAATCAACAAAATGTTTGTGAGTGGCTAAGCTCTGATTTTTATATAATTACTATTGCCATTACCGAAGAGTAGATAAAAAATGCGATTATTTAAGAAGAGAAAAATCCTTGAAGTATGAAAAAAAAATCACTTATCAGCGTTTTATTTGCCATTTTTCTGATTTCCTGTAATTCTATTCCAGAAGGTACAGGTTTTGACGAACCCAACGACCCCAATCCCATCTCACTTGAATTATGGGAAAATGCAGAGTCGGGCTTTCAGGTTGCATTTGGTAGCATCGATTGGCGATATGAATATCATTATCCTCCTGAAACAGCAGGCATAAAAAACTGGACGGGTTCGGGCTGGAGGGGAGAAATATTAAATCTGCAGCTTAAATTATGGAGCAAGGAGCCTGTGCAAGGAATCCGAATAAATGCCACTTCACTTTTTTCGCAAAGTGATGATGAAATTGCAAAGGAAAACATAAGCATTTTTCCAGTAAGATATGTGTTGACCGATGAATTCCTGACAGGATGTGGCTGGAGGGACCGCGATACTATACCTGCCTATATTGCAGCAGATATGCTGGATTATAACAGGGTATTTAATCTGGATGAAAATACCCTTCGCCCGGTTTGGCTCACCATTGAAATTCCCGAGGACTCGGCACCGGGTCTTTATGAAGGACATGTGCAAATATCATACAGAGGAGGTAAGCGAATAGAATTACCCATTAATCTGAAAGTTTATGATCTTGTTCTTCCACCACCTTCTGAATGGAGCTTTCATCTTGACCTTTGGCAAAACCCTTTTGCTGTTGCAAGGTTTTATGATGTTGAGCCCTGGTCAGATGAACACTGGGAAATTTTACCTCCATACCTTGAAATGCTTGCCAAAGCAGGACAAAAGTGCATCACAGCAAGTATTTTGCATCGCCCCTGGGGTGGACAAACATTCGATCATTTTGAATCTATGATAGAATGGAAACATCTTGGTAATGGTGTTTGGGAGTTTGATTACTCTGTATTTGATCGTTGGGTTGAAATGGCGATGGACGCAGGGATTACACGACAAATTAATTGCTATTCTATGGTGCCGTGGGGAAACCAGGTTCGATATTTTGATGCTGATTCAACTGATTTTGTTACCGTAACATTGCAACCCGGTTCTGATGAATATGCCAAAATCTGGAGTCCGTTTTTAAAAAGTTTCCGTAATCATTTAAAAGAAAAGGGATGGCTTGATAAGACTATGATTGCCATGGACGAACGTGGTATTGATGAAATGAGAAATATGGTTGCGCTTATAAAGGATGTTGCACCTGAATTCCGGATTGCCTATGCCGGAAATTACCTGGAAGAACTAAGCCTTGCCCTTGACGACCTTTGTGTTCATATTATTCCTGAGCTTGAAAAAGATATTATAAGTGCACGCACTAAAGAAGGACTAATTACAACTTTTTACACCATGTGCGCAAAACCTGAACATCCTAACAACTTTACTTTTTCACCTCCTGCAGAACAAGCTTGGCTGGGCTGGCATGCTTCAGCAAGAGGTTTTACAGGTTTTCTGCGCTGGGCATATAATTCATGGGTAGAAGATCCTTTGATGGATTCCCGTTTCAGGACATGGCCGGCAGGTGATACATATCAGATATACCCGGGCCCAAGAAGTTCAATAAGGTTTGAAAGACTTCGTGAGGGCATTCAGGACTATGAAAAGATCAGAATATTAAGACAATTTGCTGCTGAAACAGGGCAGGAGGAAAGACTCAGAGAGTTAGATAAAGTACTTGAAAAGTTTAATGTTCAGGAAATACAGGTAACATCGGCAGATTACTGGCTCAATAAAGGCAAAGCTGAACTTGATATACTTTCGAAATGGGCTGAGAATTGAAATATACTTAGATATAATATCTATTATACAGATTTTGAGTAACTATTTGCCTGCAGAAATCATTAAAAATGGATGAGTTATATAAACCAATCCACTTGGATTTAATAATCCAATTTTAAAAGATAATCCTGAAAATCAAAACCTCTTCTGACTTGGTTGTGTGCCCTGGCTTGGATCACTTAACAAGCGTTTGGGCAAAAATCCTTTGGGATATTGGGTTACATAATCTTCACCAAAAAGCCTGTTATGTATAGCTGTGTTCTTATAGATATCCCAGTCGCGTTTACCATTTTTACGGTAGCGTAATGTTATTACTGAAGAAGTAATTACAATGAAGGTTGAATATAGTATAGCAAGCCATATCATCTGACTTTGAACCGGTTCGCTGAAACTAAGCAGAATAATAGCAAATGAAACAGGCCCGTTCTGAATTCCTGTTTCCAGTGAAATAGCTCTCTGAAAAAGCGGATATACTCCTAAAAGCCTTGAAAACCAATAACCAAAAAAGAAGCCTGCCAGTCCGAGGCCAATTGCTCCGATGTATACGCCTATGGGAGTTTGTAAGAACAAATGTCCGTGTCGGGTAAATGCCGTCAGGAGAAGATAAAGAATTACAAGAATACCCACAAAACCTGCAGTATCTTCAGCTGTTTTTGCCCAGTCGCGCCACTTTTGCCTGATAAACATACCCATGGCAACCGGAACGAGCACAAGAATAAGTGAACTTATAATATTCATAGTGGGAATAATAAAGTCAGCTTCAGTTCCTGTAGCTTGCATTGATGCAGATATTTGTGCTGTAAAACCTCCTGTATAAATTTTAAGCAGTATGGGCATCATAAATAAAGCCATGATGGTTGATGCGGTTGTCATGGAAATGCTCAGCGCAACCGAGCCCCTGGCAAAATAGGTAAACATATTGGATGTTGTTCCTCCAGGCAGACTGCCTATAAGAATGAGTGCAATTGCAAAAGCCGGTGGAAAGTTCAGTAATGTGGCCAGTGTAAATGCTATAAGTGGCATTAATCCAAATTGAGAAAGAAATCCAATAAATACTCCACGTGGTTTACGAATTACTGCACGAAAATCATCAGGAGTAAGACTTGCTCCCATGCCCAGCATAATTACGAAGATCATGATAGCCAGCAGGGCCTGATCGTGGGCATATAATAATTGTGTATTAAATTCCATATAATTAATTATTTTTTATTGCTCCGTTGGTGAAAAGTTCGTCAATCACATGGTTGAATTTTTTCTCAACCACATGTCGTTTTATTTTGTATAGATTGGTAAGTTCTTTTCCAACCTCAAAGGTTACCGGAAGCATGCGAAAATCTTTTATTTGCTCATATCGCTTAAATCCATTAGATTGGGAAGTGAGTTTTCTGATCTCTTCACGAATGATTTTGTTGGCTTCAGGGTTAACCACTAACTCTTCCATAGTTCTTTCCTTAAAACCTGACATTCTGAATTCCTGCAAACCTGGAACAATCAAAACACTTAAATACTTTTTATCCTGTCCTACAACCATACACTGATCAATAAACTGGCTTTGCTGTAGTCGCATTTCGATGGGTTCCGGTTCAACATTTTCACCACTTGAAAGAACAATGGTTGATTTTGAGCGGCCCAGAATTTTGAGGCAATGATTATGTGTAATAACGCCAAGGTCGCCGGTTCGCAGCCAGCCATCGTTGAAAGTACGTTGTGTAAGTTCAGGATTCTTGTAGTAGCCTTTCATTACCTGCGGACCTTTTATCCAAATCTCACCACGCTGTGAAAGGCCATCATCTGGAAATTTATTATTAGGATATAAAACTTCACCTGTTTCGGGCTCAATAATACGCACCTCGGTCTCCGGAATGGGTGGGCCAACTGTTCCAACTACCAGATTGTTAATGCTTCTAACCGAAATAACCGGCGATGTTTCTGTCATACCATATCCTTCCAGAACAGGAATTCCCACATAGTTAAAAAACTTATCAATATGAATAGGTAAGGCACCACCACCTGAAATAGTAGCTTTAAGGGAGCCTCCGGCACCAAGCCTTATTCGTTCAAGAACAGCAGCATTAAAGAATCCGTACCATGGCAAAACGATAATCCAGCGAAGCACCTGAAGGGGTAAAAGCAAGGCGTGTATCCATTTGGGCTGATGCTTCATCTTCAAATACTTGTCGGTAATAAAATACTCTGAATTTTTATAGTGCTTTGCCAGGAAATAGGCAATATGGAAAAGAATTTGCCGCACCGGATGCGAGGCTTTAATGCCTTTGATTATTCGTTCGTGAAGTTTTTCCCACAAGCGGGGAGCAGATGCCATAAAAGTAGGTTCAACATTTCGCATATCTTCTCCCAGTGTTGAAATACTGGAGTAAAATGTACATCCGCCAAAACTTAAAGTATACATTTCAATTACACGTTCAAATATATGCCAGATGGGCAATACTGATAAAACCCTGTCGGTACAGTTATGATAGCCCGGAAGGTTTCTGATTTGCGAAACCATATTGGAATGTGTAAGCATTACTCCTTTGGGTGTACCCGTTGTTCCGGATGTGTAAATGAGAGTAAAAAGATCATCAGGTTTAATTCCTGCAATGCGTTTTTCAGCGCGTTTATCTCCTTTTGCTCTTAATGCTGCACCCAGGTCGCATAACTCCTGTAGTTTTTTAACACCAGGTTGTGCTTGTGCTTTGGGGTCAAGGAGAATGATTTCGCGCAGTGCTGGCAACCGGCTACGGAGTTTAAGAACCCTGTTTTGCAGTTCTTCTGTTTCCACAAAAGTAACCTCAATACCTGCATGGTCAATAATATAAAATAATTCATCGTCCGTTACGTCTCTGCCTCTAGGTACATCAGCGGCACCACTAAGTTGAACGCCATAATCAGAGAGCATCCATTCAAAACGGTTATCTCCAAATAAGCCAACATGATCGCGTGCTTTAACACCCAGTTCAATAAGTCCTGTGGCAAGATTGAGGCCTTGTTCATAAAGACTTGAATAGGAAACAGGTTTCCATTCCAAAGCACTTTCACGAATAGCAAAGGCTGGAAGATCACCGAAACGCTCTGCTGCTTTCTGGTAGAGCAAAGCGAGGTTTTCAGTTTTGATGCGGTGTTTCATTAGAAAATAATTTTGTTTAAGATGTTAAATGGAACCCACTTACAACTGATTTGCTGTCTTTTGTAAGAGCGTGGTGCAAATGTGGGTTTCATCTTATACGGTCTGATTTTAAAAATCCTTTTTTCCCCCCGGCGATGTATGAAAAGGTAGTAAAGGCCGGTTTTCAGAATGCAAATGTACGTTTAAATTAATTGTATGTAAAATTTTAACACTGATAAACGTTAAATTTTTTGTTTTGTTCATTGAGTTTTTATTGTATAAGTTGTTATTTTACAGCAAATTGATTTTGGGATCTAGCAATAGTCTTAGGTAAATAAGCCAGCTTTTGCTGCCAAACACAGTTTCTGAAGTATTGAATTGTTCATAAAAAAAGAGGCTGACTCAAATGTCAGTTTTGAGTCAGCCTCTCTTTCGGATGTCATAAACACCTCTATAATTTATGTGGTTTCAATGGCTTTTTCCAAAGAACTGTCTTTAGTATAAAATCGCTCCCATTTACTTTTGGGGTCGCGTTTTGTAGCAAGAGAAACTACGATAAGCACAATTATTGATAAAGCGGCCGAGGGCAGAATAATATAAGTAAAAGGAACCAAAGGTTCGGGAAGTACAGAGTTTAAGATCGTGATAATAACTGTAACACCCATACCTGTCGCGATTGATGCTACACCCCCGGCCATTGTTACCCTTTTCCAGAGAAAGGCGGCCAGAAGGGCAGGGGTGAGCCCTGCACCCACCATAGTGTAGGCAGCTAATGCCATGGCAAGTATGGTTTCGAACTGGGTTAGCAGCAGGTAAGCAACAAACCCGAGCAAAATAACCATTATACGCTGTATCAGGATAATTTTCTTGGCGGAAGCTTCCGGATTGATAAAGCGTTGGTAAATATCGCGTGTAAGATTGGTTGATGGCGTAAGCAAAAAGCTGTTACCGGTTGAAGTTATAATAGCTACCGATGCGCACAACAATAATAAGCCCGCCCAGACAGGTAGTCCTACTTCAGTGCTGTAGCGTGCTGTATGTAAAATAACCTTTTCGGCTTCTGCAGCTGCCAGGAAAAGTTCTGAATCAACCGGCAAAGCATTGAAATGGCTAAAAGCAAGAATTGCAACGCTTGCCAAAGCCGTACTAACAATAATGGTTCCTATTACCCACCAAACTACTGCAGACTTGGCTGCTTTTTCACTTTTGGCAGAAAAGAATTTTTGATACATGTTTGATTCGCCCAACAATAGAAAAAGGGTTGGCAAGAATATTCCCATTGCCCAAAAGAAGTTTTCGTCACCCAAAACTGTAAAGTGACTTGCAGGTACGGTAGCTGTAAGATGCTCTGAGCCACCTATGCTTAAGTAAATTATAGGTACGGCAATAATAACAGCAATGGTTATTATTGCTCCGTTAATTACATCTACCGAAACTATTGACAGCATTCCGGCAAATGCGGTAAAAAGAATGATGAAGCCTGCCGTCAGCAAAACTCCTTGCCATTCGGGAATCCCGGCCACGAGGTTTAGTACAAAGCCACCACCCCTGAACTGATAACCCACAATGGTTGTGTAGGCTATAACAATAACAATACTACCCAGTATGCGCGCCCACTTATTGTAGCGCAATTCCAAAATATCCGGAACGGTAAACTCTGCAATGCGCCTTACTTTTCCTGCAAGAAAAAAAACAAGAATGATTCCTAACCAGCCTCCTGCTGCCATCCATAATGATGAAAGCCCAACATTAGCAGCCAAACCTGCCCCTGCCAGTAAACTTCCTGAACCCATCCAGGTGCATAATAAAGTGCCTACCAGTTTTGCTGTAGAAACTTTACGGCCTGCCACCATAAAGTCCTCCTGGCTTTTTACCATAAAGCTTTTCCAGATTGATATTGACATTAGCACTACAAGGTAACCGACTACAACCCACAGGAATATCATGTTTTTTGTATTTTGTGGAGTATTATAAATTCACTCCGGATTAATAAATTAGTTTGGTTTCTTTCACTGAAGCCTGCAAAGTAAATGAAAATTTTAAAAAACAACCCCACTCAAATTAAAAAACCCTGCAAAAAAAATATTTTACAGGGTTTTTTCATAAAGCAGTACACAAGGTATACCACAGATATTTAATCTTAGACTCTTAATCAAAAAGTTTATTTCTGATATCTACCTACAGGTGTTTCAATTAATATTACAACTTAAGTTTTTTAGGCTTACTTTTCCTGAAGTTGGTTATCCAATTCTTTGAAGAATTCTTCAAGGTTCAGGTTTTCAAAAACTTCATTGAGAGTTGGACCAACAATTTCGAGTGATTTACCTACTTCTTCCATAATGGAGTTTATGTTGACTCCCAACTCTGACCAGTCCAAGCTATTTAATTCTTCAAAAACCTTTTGCAGTTCTCTTGAAATTTCCTGCATACCATCCTTGAAATGCTCATCACCTATTGATTCATTAATTTCGTGCAAAGCCCTGCTAACTTCATCCCTGGCTTTCTGCATATCTGCTCTAAATTCTTCATTGCTCATTTCAATTTTAATTTGCTCCATGGCTTTGCGTATCTCTTCGCGGGCCTGTTCCATTTCTTTTTTGATTTCTTCCGAATTAATTTCTTTTCGAACTTCCTCCATAGCTTCGCGAATGGCGATACGAGCCTCATGCATAGCTTGCCTGATTTCTGCTTTTTCTTCTTCAGATAGTTCGCCCCAATGTATTGATTCACCGTTTTCAAGTACAATCCTTTTGGGTTCTGATGTTAATGTGTCAGAATGAATGGTGGCAGATAAGGAAATTGAAGGTGTGCTTTCATCAGCCTGGTAAAGTGTTTCACTTTTACTTTCAGTATCAGAAAATGCCAGAAATGATGGCGGGTTCATCCATGCCAGAGAAATTGTTGCAGCCGCAATTACTATAATTGCTGCAATTTTTTGTCCGGGTTTGAAATTTCTTGTTTTCATGTGCATAATGTTTTTAATACGTGTTAATAATGTGTTTTTTGAAGAACTTGCTGCCAGAACCGGTTGCAATGAGCCCTGACGTTTTTCTTCGATGATTAAAAGTGTTTGTGCATATTTTAAGGGATTGTTGGTTTGTTTTACCACCCATTCATCAACTTTGGATTCTCTTTGCGCTCTTAAAGTTTGCGAAATCCACCAGGTAAATGGATGATAAAAAAACAGAATTTCAAGTATGTACTGCAGCGCATTTATGTAATGGTCTTTACAGCGAATATGATAAAACTCATGCAAAATTATGTTTTCAACTTCCTGTATGCTTATTGAAGCTGAAATGGCAAATGGAAGCAAAACCACCGGCTTGAAAAAACCTGCAACCAATGGTACGGTAACATTAGGCGAAAGCCAGACTTTTATTTTGTTGCTGATCCCTGTATTTTTTCTGGCTTTAATGATTGCATTTTCCCATGAATCGGGTATCCGCGAAAGCTTACTCCGTTTTATGCGAAACAGCCTGGTATAAGAAAGAATAAAGTAAGCTGACATCAAAACTATACCTCCAAGGTATATCCAGAAAATAAATGATGAATAACCTTCAAGAAGCATCGATAAGGTAGTGTTTTCCTTTTGCAGAACATATAAGGAGCTAAGTCCTTCCAGCTTCTCAATGCCCGCCTCTTCAAATTCTACAAAGGCGATACGTTGTACTTTGCGGTAAATACTGTATTGTTTTAAAAAAGTTATTATGAAAACAACAGGTATTGTAAGTAAGGCAAAAATGCTTAGATTCTGCCTTACAAGAGCCGGGGCTTTTCTGGCAAATAAAATGGAAATTCTCCAGAGTATTGTAATAACCACAATTTGCCATAAAGAATGTAAAATACTCCATGCAAGAGCATTTACCAAGGGCTCGGGGATATATTCAATGATTCTCATGGATTTTTGTTTTCAAATTGTTTGAGATACTCTTTGATCTCATCAATATCTTTGCGCGATAGCTCCTTTTGATCAAGAGCACCCATAATAAGACGGCTTTCGGAGCCTTTAAACAAGCCGTTGAGCATTTTATTCAGAAATTTTTTCTGGATTTTTTCCCTGCTTAACAGTGGTTTGTAGATGTGAGTCCGGTTTGATGTGTTTCTTTCCAGTAAACCCTTTTCAGTCATTATTTGCATAATCTTTAGTGTGGTTGTATAGCCGGTATCTTTTACCTGCTCCAGCACTTCGTGAACCTCGCGAACGGTTGCATTACCCTTATCCCATAGTATCTGTAGGATTTCAAGTTCGCTTTCTGTAGGGTTGTATTTTTTATTGCTCATAGGTGTACGAATATTTTCGTAGCAAATTTAATACGAAGCTTTTCGTAAAACAAGTTTTTTATTCAGAAAAAAATAAAAAAATCCCAAATTGCTAATAATCTGCAGTTTGGGAATGTAAGAAAAGATTATGGGTTTTAGTATATCTTGCTCAAGACAGTATAATTTTCCAATCTGCCTCTGCTGTTATATGATTCACTTCTTACAGTACCAACACCCTCGGCCCAGTAATCAACAGTGTTCATAGTCATTCTATGTGGTATTCCCATAGTGCGGCTTTCAGTGTATAATTCGGAGGTGATTTTGAATGACTCGAAAGTACCGGCAGGAGTTGTTATAGTTTCCATACCTTCGATTTTGCGGTTGCGAATAATAAATGTTATTTCAGTTATTCTCATTCCACCTGAACTTACCGACATTGTCATTGTGGCATCCTCAAGTTCTTGCCCTACCTTGGGGTTGTCAGGAAAAACAATATCTATGCTTGAAACATCAACTTCCATATCCTGAAAACCCTGAAGCATTGTCTGGTCCATCATGGATTTTATGTCCATAATGATTTCATTGCCCTTACAAATGATGGTAAAGTCACTCTCGTGCTGAAAATTTTCGCGGTTATCATAGTATTTTGTATTAATAACTGCTTCAATTTTGTCTGCATGCTGAATGGTCTCTTTTACCATCAAATCCTGGGTTCCCTGCAGTCTGTCGCGTCGGTCAAAACTCTGAAACTGGACTCCATTATTTTCAATAAGAGGAAAGTATAAACTGCACTTTTGTGCCCAAACTGATGTTGAAATCAAAGAAATCAACAAAATAATAAAATATTTCTTCATAGATTTTAGGGTTTAGGTTTGTAAATTTGTATTTGTGAAAATAATAAGAATTCTGTTAAAGTTAACAATTTTTCGATAAGAATAAAATCCAATATTATGATTCAACAGTATGAAATTCGCCTGCCTTCTTTCAGAAGAGGATATCATGAAATAACCAGTCATGTGCTTAAAGCAATATCCGAATTGCCTGCCAAAGGTTTGTTAAATGTTTTTATTCATCATACTTCAGCAGGGCTTATGATTAATGAAAATGCCGATCCTTCGGTTATGACGGATATGGAAAGTATGTTTAATCATCTTGTTCCGGAAAAACTGCCATTTCTGGTTCATACCATGGAAGGGCCGGATGATATGCCTGCACATGTAAAGTCAGCTATTACAGGAGTCTCTCTGACAATACCCATTAGCAACGGCAGGCTAAAACTGGGAACATGGCAGGGAATCTTTTTATGTGAATTCAGAAATCACGGCGGACAGCGCAAACTTACTGTAACAGTTTATTCCTAAAAAAACCATTAAGCCAATAACCCATTAACCAATTAACCAATTAACCTACATTACAACTTTTTTCATTCAATATCAATACTTTCAAAAAAAACTTATACATTTGATTAATCTTTAAAATTACTTTTTCCAACCCAAAGCAAGCCCATGGAAGACCATATTATCCGGATGTTTCTAAACCGGACAAAAACCTATGACCACGAAGAAGTTCTGCGATACAGGGATAAAGATAAAATCTATCAGTCATTAAGCTGGAAACAGCTAAAGGCAAGAGTTGATGATACAATTTCGGGCCTAAGTACATTGGGCTGCAAAAAGCAGGAGAATGTAGGGATTTTTAGTTCGAACCGATACGAATGGTTAATTACCGATTTGGGTATTCTGGCCAATAGTTCTGTTGTTGTACCCTTTTATTCAACAGCTTCGAGGGAGCAGGTTAAATATATTGTTGATGAAACCCAGATGCGATTTATTTTTGTTGGAAACAAAGAGCAGATGGAACTTGCTCTATCATTAATTGATGAAGGCTCTACTTTGAAAAAGGTAATTTCATTTGATCCGGTTGTTACTGATGATGAGCGTGTAATAAGCTTCGAAAACTTTTTGCTCCTCCCATCGCAAAACGGAATAAACCTGGTTATTGAAGATTTGGAACCAAATTACAGTGCACAGGATCTGGCCACAATAATTTATACATCGGGCACAACCGGCGAACCAAAGGGCGCAATGCTAAAGCATGATAATTTTATGTATTGTTTTCATATTCATGATAAAAGGCTGGATGTAAATGAAAAAGATGTTTCGTTGAGTTTTCTTCCCCTTAGCCATGTTTTTGAAAGATTGTGGAGTCATTATATGTTACATTGCGGCGCTGTAAATGTATTTCTTGAAAACCCCAGAGAAGTAATTGAAGTGCTTCCTGTTGTTAAACCCACACTTATGTGCACAGTTCCCAGGTTTTTTGATAAAACCTACGAAGGGATTCATAATGAATTGAGTAAATGGCCAGCATTTAAACAAAAGATATTTAATTGGTCAATGTCCATAGGGCACGAAGTAATTGAATACAAATGTCGTACTAAGAAACCCCCTTTCATTCTCAGATTCAAGCATCAGATTGCTGATATTCTTGTATTAAAAAAACTCAGGAAAATATTTGGCGGAAAAATTAAAGCAATGCCTTGTTCTGGTTCTGCAATAGATACATATATTCTGAAATTTTTTCATGCCATGGGGATATTCGTTAATTATGGATATGGTGCCACTGAAACCACGGCAACAGTTTCCTGTTTTAAAACCGACAGGTATTATTATGGTACATGTGGTTCAGTAATGCCCGGGGTAGAAGTAATGATAACTGAAGAAAGTGAAATTCTGGTGAAGGGAAGGAGTGTTTTTTCATTTTATTATAAAAAACCAGCCGAAACAAAGGAAGCATTTCAGGATGATTGGTTCAAAACAGGTGATGAAGGTTATGTTGACCATCAGAATAACCTGATTATGATAGATCGTATAAAAGATCTTATGAAAACTTCAGTGGGGAAATACGTATCGCCCCAAAAACTGGAATTGTTGCTTAGTCGCGACGAACTGGTTGAACAAATTATTGTTGTTGGCGATAACCGCCAGTTTGTTACCGCTCTTGTTGTACCCGCTAAGGAGAAACTTATGCAGGTTGCTAAAAATGTAGGTATTTCGTATGATAATGAAAGTGACTTGATTCAGTCCAAAGGTACATATCAGCTTTTCGAAAACCGTTTCAGTAATCTTCAAAAAGATCTTACGCCATATGAAAGGGTGGTAAAGTTTGTTCTTCTTAAAGAACCTTTTAGCATTGAAGCCGGTACTATGACAAATACACTTAAGTTGCGCAGAAGATCTATTGAGAAAAGCTACAAGCATCTTATAGACCAAATGTATTCCTGACTTATTCTGCCCGGCGCTGATGTTTCCATCTTTTATGCGACCACAACCATTTTTCTGGTTTTTCGCTGATTACTTTTTCAAGATTTTTGGCATAACGAAGCGTTATTTCACCATCCGGGATTTCATTTGGCTTGTCGGCAAGCACTGATAATGTCATTTCATAATATCCTCTTTTCACCCTTTCAATATCTGTAAAAATAACAGGATAGTTGTTACTCTTTGCATGCTTTTCGGGCCCGTGTAAAAATGCAGTATCGCGTCCAAGAAAATCAATCCAATAGGCAAATACCGGTTTTGAAGGACTTTGATCTGCGGCCATCAGAAACAGAGTTGGTATTGTTTTCTGCTGCTTAAAGCTTAAACTGGTTTCTTTTATCGATGCCAGTGTAGTCCCAAACCGGGAACGGCTCCATCTGAGAAACCTATCAACATAAGGGTTTTTTAATGGCTTATAAAAACCTAAGATATGATAGGGTGTTTGTAGCCCGGCTGATAAACTTCCCCATTCCCAGTTACATATATGACCGGTAACCAAAATAAGACTCTTCTGCTCAGCAAAAAATGGATCAACTATTTCCGGGTTTCTGACCTTATGTCGTTTTAGTACCGAAGACCGGGACATAGTAAAACTTTTTATACCCTCAACAATTACATCAGAAAGGTTAGCATAGATTTTCTTAATTAATTCTTTCTTTTCTTCATCTTTTACCTTAAGATTTGAAAGAGAAATGTTTTTATGAATCACTTGTAAACGGTATTTAAACACCCTTCTCAACAAAAAAGCAAGGAAATCAGAAAAAAGATACAACAGTCGAAAAGGTATTATCCCAAATAAGCCAACAAAAAATATAAAAAGTCCTGATGTGAGAATATTGGTTATTTTTTTGAATATTTTTTTCATGTCATATTTACTTGCAGTCTGCTGAACTATTTAAAATAACCATATTGCCTGAGAATTTGAGTAAGTTTTTCCACGGCTTGTGAGGGTTCAATATTTTTGATTATCGGGGTCTTTGCTTTGTATAAATGCAGTTTTCCGGTTGCAGTGCCTACAAAACCAAAATCTGCATCAGCCATTTCTCCGGGTCCGTTAACTACACATCCCATTACGGCAATTTTTAATCCGGGCATACCAGAAAAGTGATTCTGCACTTCGTGTAAAACCTTCTGTAGCTCAAAGGAAGTTCGGGCGCATGTGGGGCAGGAGATAAATTCGGTACGGGTAATTCTTAATCCTGCCGATTGAAGAAAACCAAAGCTGATTTCTGTGGTGTTTACTAATAAAGAATCTTCTTCCAGCCATAAACCCTGAATTCTTTTTTCAAGCAAATAGTTTCCAAACTGAATTGCGGCGCGTATGATAATATCATCCGTATCACTCTAACAAAATCTCTTACGTAAAATCAGAGGGATTTTATTTGATTGACAGATATTGACAAGATTCTGCAAATTGCAGGTTTCTTCGCAATTTCTAATATAAGTAACAACGGCCAGTGGCTTACTGTCTGTTGTTAGTTTAAAAATTATATCATCATTGGTACAGCTAAACTGAAGTAAACTTTTTTCTGATTCAAAATCATATCTCTCTATTATATCGGCATCCACCAGCGATATGATGTTTTTAACTTTTGTGTTTTTCAGTTTATTCAAAGAAATAATAAAGTTTTTATCCTTGTTTTTTTCAGCCAGAGAAGAATCATTGGTATAGAAATAATCAGCAATCAGCTTGTCTTCAGGATTTTTCTCCAATACTCCTGGGTGAGTAAAATTGGCAGATGATAGATTATCTTTTATTTTTTCACTTTCGACCACCACAGCCTTTATTTTACTAAACGGGAAAAATATTTCACTTCCCTGGTCGTCAAGTTTCCTGATGTGGTATTTCTGAAAAGTATTTTTCTGTGAAAATGCGTTTTGATAAAAGGAAGATATTTTTCGGGCAAATGGAATTTCATCTTCCGGCGGTTCGGTTAGACTCACCCGCAATGTATCGCCAATTCCTTTGTTAAGTAATGTGCAGATGCCGAGTGCTGATTTTATGCGGCCATTTTCACCATCACCGGCTTCGGTAATACCGATATGAAGAGGGTATTTCATGTTGCTTTCAAGCATTTTTTCCACCATAGCTTCATAGGCTTGCACCATTACCAAAGGTTTGCTTGCTTTTAAAGACACTACCAGGTTATTAAAATCCAGCTCACGGAATAATTCCAGAAACTCAAAAGTGGCCATAACCATTCCCTGCGGGGTGTTGCCGTAATGAGAAACTATGCGCGCCGAAAGAGAGCCCATGTTTGTACCAATCCTTATTGCAGTACCATTTTCTTTGCAAATATCTACCAGGGGTTTAAGTTTTTTCCGGGCTATCTCCAACTCAGCTTTGGTTTCGGCCTCATTAAAATGAATTTTGTTTTTTGCAGAACTTCGTATGTAGTTTCCCGGGTTAATCCTGATTTTCTCAACGTATTTGGCCGCTTCAAGTGCCACATCGGGATTGAAATGTATATCGGCAATAACAGGATTGTTGAAACCGGCTGCTATCAGGCCTGATTTTATTTCTTTCAGTTTATGAGCAGCCTGCATAGTGGGAGCAGAAATCCTTACGTAATCAGCTCCTGCATTTAATATTCTGATGCATTGTTCAATGGTTGCTTGTACATTCAGTGTATTGGTATTGGTCATGGATTGTAACCTTATGGGATGATTTGAACCCATAGGGATTTCGCCAATTTGAACATCATGACTGGGAAACCGGGTAATAAATGGTAGATTACCTGAACTCATTGGTTTTGCTGATTAAATCTTTGCTTGTCCTGAATGCATGCCAGTGCAGCAAAGGTAAGAAATCATTATTCAAAAAGTCATTTGAATCAGATGAATTTTGAAGTATACTGTTCCTTGAAACTACATAATATAATTTGTAAATAAATGTAATTGCTTTATCTTTATTTTTGAAATAATGAATTTCCACTTCCAAAAGCATAATTAATATGGACTATCCGGGATTAAGAGTTGAAATTAAGGACAAAATTGGCATAATTACCATGTCGCGCCCGCAGGTATTGAATGCTTTGAACTCAGAAGTAATTAACTCTCTTCAGTCAGTCCTGAAATCTTTACCCAAATTTCCTGAAATACTATCTCTTATCATTACCGGAGAGGGCAAGGCGTTTGCAGCCGGGGCGGATGTAAAAGAGTTATCAGAAATGAATCCTGCACAGGCCTTTAATTTTTCGAGTAAAGGACAGCAAACATTTGGGCGTTTCGAAAAACTTCCTTTTCCCGTGATTGCCGCAATCAATGGTTATGCGTTAGGGGGTGGCTGTGAGCTGGCTCTTGCATGCGATATAAGGATTGCATCAGCTAGTGCAAAATTTGGCATGCCGGAAACCAGTCTTGGTCTAATGCCAGGTTTTGCGGGTACACAAAGACTTTCCAGAATTGTGGGTTACGGTAATGCTATTTATCTGATGACCACCGCAAAAACTATCAGTGCTCAAGAAGCTTTAAGAATGGGACTTATTCAGGAAATTACTGAACCGGAAGAGCTTTTAAAGGTAAGCACAGAAGTTGCTAAAAAAATAACTTCGCAGGGAAAATATGCAGTAAGGGCTGTAAAAGAAATGGCTTTGCGTAGTTATTCATTTGATTTTAAAAATTCAGCCGAGTTGGAATCGGAAGTCTTTGCCGGTTTGTTTCACAGACCCGAAGCTGATGAAGGCATGAGGGCATTCATCGAAAAACGAAAACCCAACTGGTGATTGAATCTTACACACTTACACTTACTATAACAGGAACGGATTCAGCTTTAACATCAATCTTATCCTTAATCTAAACTTAAACCTTAAACATGAAGTACGAAGCAAAACTGGAAAATGTAACTGTACTTGGCGCTGCCGGGAAAATGGGTAGCGGCATATTATTTCTTACAGCAGCAGAAATGACCAGACAAAAATTTTTACCTGAAAACAAAAACAGGGATTTTACACTCTATGCTTTGGATACAAGTAACAGGGCTTTGTCTGGATTGATTAGTTATATACGTGAACAAGCCTGGAGGTTTGCCGAAAAAAACATTGTTGCCTTGCGTAAAACCTATCACGACAGGGCCGATTTAATTGATAATGAACATATCATAAGGCAATATGCCCAGGATTTATTAAGCATAATCAGACCAGTTACCCGAATGGAATCTGCATTTGATTCTAATATTATATTTGAAGCTGTCAGCGAAAATCCTGATTTGAAAGTGCAGCTCATGTCAACTATTAATAAAAATAACCCTAATAAACCCTGGTTCTTTACCAACACCTCTGCAATTCCCATTTCGTGGCTCGATGAGCAGGCCGGATTAAACGGCAGGATTATGGGAGTACATTTTTACAATCCACCTGCAGTACAAAAACTATTGGAAGTGGTGAAAACAGAAAATACCCGTCCTGAACTCTCTTATTTTGTTGCAGAATACATCAAAAACCTTAAAAAGATTTATGTCCCTTCTTATGATGTAGCAGGGTTTATAGGAAACGGTTATTTTATGCGCGATATTCTTTTTGCTGAAAGGATGGTAAATGAACTTAAAGAAAATTTCTCTTACGTGCAGGCAGTTTACATGGTGAATAAAATAACTCAGGATTTTCTGATCAGGCCTATGGGAATATTTCAACTGGTAGATTATGTGGGCATCGATGTGGTGCAATTTATAATGTCAGTAATGAAACCCTATGCAATTAAGGAAAATATACACTCAACGTTGATTGAGAATCATATTAATAATATTGTAAAAGGAGGCCAATACCCCGATGGAAGACAGAAAGACGGAATTTTTAAATACGAAAAAGGACAAATTACAGCAGTTTATGATCCAGATAAAAAACGATATTTTAATGTTTCTGAATTTTCAAATGAATGTGATGAGTACCTTGGAGAGTTACCCGAAGGATGGCAAACCTGGAGAAAAATTAACCGTGATTCAGAAAAGGATGAGAAACTCAAAAAATATTTTGAAAATCTTCGTTTAAGTAAAAAACCCGGAGCACAACTGGCTATGGAGTATTTAAGAAAGTTCAGGGAAATTGCATCTGAACTGGTAAAAAATAAAGTTGCATTCAAATTTGACGATGTAAATGCGGTTCTTTTACATGGGTTTCATCATGCATATGGACCCGTAAATGATTATATATAAAATAGTTATGAGCCAAATGTCATTATCCTTTATAAAATCGCCAGAAAATAATTCTTCCATGAAACTAAGAAAAAAAGTATATATGATTGCCGGTTACAACACCATTTCCATGGGAACCGGAAGAAGTGAGTTCCACCCAAAAAAGCCACGTCCGGGTCTTGAAGATTACATCAAAGAAGCCGGCGAAAATGTCTTGAGTCAGATTGGTGGAGCAAAAAATGTTGATGAATGTGTTATTGCCAACTTTATTGCCAGCCGTTATAATAAACAGGCAAACCTTGCTGCTTTTTTTCCTTATATTGATCCGAATTTAACCTATAAACCTTGTATAAGAGTTGAAGGAGCATGTGCTACCGGAGGACTTGGACTGGCCACCGGAATAAAAAGCATCCTTGCCGAAACAGCTGATGTGGTGCTGGTGGTAGGAGTAGAAGTTCAGAATTCAGTAAAAGCAGTTTATGGTGCCGATATTCTTGCTGCAGCAGGATGGTATAAGGAACGTAAAGATGGCCATGCCCATTTTTTTCCGGGAAAATTCAGTGACAGGGCAGGGGCATATTTTGAAAAATACGGAAGAGGAAAAACCCGAAAGGCAATGGCCCGCTGGTACACCAATGCCATTGAGAATGCCCGATTGTGCCCTACAGCACAGGAATTTGAAAATTCTCAGAAAAATCTTGAACAGCTTGCACTTACTGAGCCCAATCCAAATATGTTTGTTGACCATTTGAATGTATATGACTGTTCTAAAGTTTCCGATGGTGCTTCAGGAATAGCAATTGTTTCGGAAGAGGGTTTAAAGCGTTGTGGTATTAGCAAAAAAGATGCGATTGAAGTTGTTGGGTTAGGACAGGCAGAGTATGATTTAACCAAAGCACCTGATGACCCTGTAAGACTTACAACGACTGACTTAGCAGTGAAAAAAGCACTTGAAATGGCAGGTATAAACCACCAAAAGCTTGCAACTGTTGAATGCCATGATTGTTTTACCATTGCTGCAATAATGGCTGTAGAGGCTATGGGATTTGCCAAACCCGGTGAAGGATCGGATTTTATCCTTGAAGGCCATACGTCACGTGAAGGAAAAATTCCTTTTAACACAACCGGTGGTTTGATAGGCTGGGGACATCCTACGGGTGCCACAGGAGTGCACCAGGCAGTTACCATTTGGGAACAACTTACTCAAAGGGCCGGTCAGTCGCAGATAAAAATTCCTACAGCAAGACCTTATGCCCTTAGTGTAAATATGGGAGGTGATGACAAAACTTTGGTCTCTATTGTTTACAAAAAGTGCTGAGAAAATCGGGATGTTTCGGTTTATTGGAAAAGGCTCAGTTTTTTGTTACAACAAATTTTACGCTTTCACCGCTGATACTTCGAAAAATATAAACACCGTTGGATAATGATTGTATTGAAATGGAATTACTATTTTCAATTACATCCATAACTCTACCGGTAATGTCAAATAAATAGCCTGAGGTTGTTTTGTTAAAGTAGACTTTATCTCCCATTACAGGATTGGGGTAAGTAATTAATTTATTTTCATTAATTAAATCAATATCATCGGTATTGGTTAAATAGTCAACGATTTCCACTTTGTTAAGTGCAAGCATATCCCTTGCATTTACATTCGGATTGCTTTGCTGGCCGGTAAAGTAATAAAGCCATCTCACTTGTACATAAGGCTGATTTAATGCTTCTTCAGGAAGCTTAATGTCTAAGAATTCCTGAGAATGTCCCGGGTTTTCATTTCGCAGGTATTCAATAATTTGCCCGTTGTTGTCTCTGAAGTTTTTCCAGTTAGAGTCTATACTTGCACGGTATTGTGGTCTTAAAGCATAATTTCTTGAATTGGGAATAATTGTAGATGCTGTCCAGTTTAGATAAAGTTGACTTAGATTCCGGGTATCCAATGCCAGGACAGCAGCTCCCAAATCGCGCCCCCTTCCTGTATTGATAAATGAAATACCGTTTTCTCCCAATCCGTTAATACGGGTTCTGCGGGTATTGCGATAAGGAAATCCTATGTTTCCCTGATCATCAGAAGCATAATCATCTGGCAATATATGATAAGCATGTAAAATTGCTGTTCCCGGACCGGGATCATCCTGCTTACTTTGAACAAAAAGCATATTATCCGGAAAACTTCCGGCAGGCTCATCTGCACTCCAATAATTAAATATAAAAGAAGGGTCCGATGTTAAATCTTTAGCTTCTGGATATACAAGTACATAAAATGACTTTTTAAGCGGAGGATTCTGTCCATCAGAAACGATAACATTTACCTTTGTGCCTCCTCTAACCTGTGGCTCAATAGTAAGCTGACCGAAGTTTAAGTCCACTGATACATGTTCACTCGATTCGGCATCAATTGTGTAAACTAATACATCACCATCAGGATCTTTAAAGTAATGATCAAAATTTATACTTTTTGAATTACTATTTTCGATGAGTTTAAAAGCATCAGGAAACCATCTCGTCTGATATGGAGGCCTGTTGGTTTCCGGCATAGCTTCACCGTCAAGGGTAACATTATCGATACGATTGTTACCTACCTGCCCACCAGTACCATCATTTTCCTGGTGAAAGGAAATTTTTACAGCAAAATCAGGGTTGTTGTTTGTTTCTTCTATAGTTTTGAAATCAAACTGATATAGCGAAGGAATTTCGGTAACGGAAATAGTATCAAAAGCAAAAAAGTCATTACCATTTACAGTATATGAAATGTATTGCCTGTTGGCTCCGCTTCCCGATCTGCGTCCTTCGTATGAAAATAAAAGATCTTTATAACCTGTTGTGGGTAAATGAAAAATAATTTCTGTTCCTATCGGATTGTTATTTCTTAAATGCGTTCCCGTAACATCACCGTTTCGTGAGTTTAACCCTGCAAAATCCTGTCCGCTGCCCGTTGTTATTTCACTTTGTGATGTTCCGTTATACTCCAGTTGTGCTTCATTAATGGTATATGTTGGATGCATGAAATCAGCTTCATCATTAAAATTCCAATAATGAAGCATGGTAAGAGGTTCGCCGAGTTGGCTGTCCATCCATGCCAAACGGGCTTCAATCCAATCTATCATCCAAAATACCTCTTCATCCCAGGTTTCACCTATAAACCAATTGGGCCAGATATAGGTACCCAGTATTGGCCATCTTTGATAATTACGTTCCTGGGATTCATTGAGAAGATTATGGTATTCGAGTACTTTACCCACCATATGGCCATTTGAGAAGGCGGTTTGCCTTAAACTACGGTATCTCCGGTTATATTCCCGGCTGAAGTTTTCATCCATAAATAAACGAGTATACCAGCCCCGCAGATAATCATGTTGTGAAAGCAATGGATAATACCATCCTTGTGGGATCCAGCCATTTAAGTAGTTGGCATTACCCAGTGAAAGGTTAAAATCCCAAAGAGGACCTGAAAACAGCTTGCCATTGCGGTTCTTATAAAAAAATGTGCTTAATCGATAGCCGTCAATTTCTTTAAAAAGTTCAGTTAAAAGATGCATATCTATAAAAGAACGGGCATTAAGAAACTCTGAATAATTACCCGGGGGATTATTAGGCCAGCCTTGAAATAAAGCTGCTTCCAGTGAGTCAAGGAACGAAATTAAGTAATTGCGTTGACCAGGTGTAATATCCCACTCATTGGGTCTTACGAAAGCATAATGACTACCCCTGCCGGTATAAAATCCCGCTTCCCCGGTATTTAGTCGGTCAATTTTAAAAATGTAACCACCTGATACCTCCGGAAACTCATTATGGTGGGGTTCCAAATCTTCCAGCTCAACTCTTCCCGGTGCAATCTTAATTCTCTCAGTCAGAACATAAACACCATGATAGTGTTCATCTTCCAATGGCCCTGTGCCACTATGTATGAACAATTCAATAAAGCGTGTCCGCGGAGAATATTGTCCTATATCATTGCTCAACGAGTACGAATAAGCATTGCGCATAAGGGTTTTGTCGGAGTATGGGCCATGCAAAACCCAGTTATGTTCTTCGGGCATACCCAGTAAAGAAACTTTTCTGTTGTTTTTATTCTCTTCCAAAATATGGAAACCAAAACCCTTTTTCGGGAAAGACTGGGAGCTACTGCCCCTGATATTAATTTTAATTCGCCCATCAAAGGCTGGTGCGTCCGTAATTTGTTTCCTTTCCCCTGAGTGATTATCCAGAATTGTCATGTAAGCAGATGTTCTGTTACCGGGGGAAATTGGCGTATCAAATTCATGAATTATCATAACCGGGATATTGGAAGAGAAATTTTCTATGTTTTTATCAGCTACAGAAAATGTTGCAGCCGCAATTTCACTTCTCAAACTATTCTCGCGAACAGCAGCGGCTCGCACCCATGCTGTATTGTTTATTGTAAAAGGTTCGTTGAATAGTGTGCCGTTATCAATATCTGGAGTGCTTCCATCGGTGGTATAATAGATATCTGCGTCTGTTTCCGGAGAAATAATATTAACTGTTACAGGATTACTATATACCCCTGCAGATGGAAAGATGTGCGGTTTTTCTGCTATTTCGGAGAATCCACGCACGGGGTTTGGAGTTTCAGGGGTTGAATTCTCGAAATAGAACCATTCGCTGCCTTCTCCTTGAATTCTGCCAAAAGAAATATTCGTTGGGATGTGAACAGGAGGCATAGAATCTATTCTTTGTCCCTGTGGTGAAGTTAAGATCAACTCTTCTCCGGCCGAACTTATTCTGAAGTTTGTGTGCCAGCGTGCAGATGGGATTTCGCAGTTTGAAATATTGAGAGGTTCTTCGATTGTATTATCAGGTAATCTCCATCTTACAGAAAGATTATCGCTGCCATAACCTTCCTTCATGAGAGCTGAAAGATAGTATTTTTGACCCTCCTGAAGTGTGATTGGATTTGATTGTTGTTGCGAATATGTAAACCAATCACGCGGATTGGTCCAACCTGGAACATGGGCTATAAGCTCTGCATTATCAGGTGAATCATCAGTGCTTAAATATAGTCTTGAATTATCATCGCTGGCAATCCAGAAAATATAATTTCCCGTGGCAGGAGCGGTAATCCATGCATACATATGCTGACCGTAGTTATCGTCAATATTGGCAGGGGCTTCGAAGTAATTTATTACTACATTTCTGCTTGCCGGGTGATCGGGAAAGCTTGGATGATTGATAAGATTATCAACACTTGTACCGGGAATACCAGGGTAGAAAAGTCGTTGAATACCGTTTTGCATGTCATGTGGAATAGGTTTCCTGTCCTTCCCTGAAGCCCAAATGAGCAGATATTCGCCTGGTTGCATAATATATTCAGGCATTATCCATTTAAAAGGTTCTTCATAATTATCAGACAGACCGATACCTTCCAGATTAACCGGTTCAGATCCGTAATTAAATATTTCAATCCAGTCTTCAAAGGATCCATCATCGTCAGAAATAATGTCGCGGTTAGATGCCATTACTTCATTAATCCGGATGGTTTGAGAAAATAAGTTATTGCAATTTAGGATGGAGAACAAAATCCAAAATAGAAGCAATGAATTGTTTTTTTTAAAGGGGTAGTACATGTAATCAGGTTTAACATGACAAAGATATAAATAAAACGAGGAAAATCATTTTGCTACATTTTATCAGATCCTTATATGCTATTAAACTTACATGAATCCAACCATATCGAATAAATAGTAATAATTTATGTTAAAATTCATAAAAATAGGTATATATTTGTTTTGAAAACAAAATGGATACTGGTAAGGTGTATCGGTAAAAATTTACATGATAAAAACTTAGATAAATAAGCTTGTTATTTCTTATTTACTTCCCGACAATTTAACTATACTTTTTATTCTCTTAGTTTTTTAACACAAAAAACCCACCCGCCATGAAATCTGAAAGAAAGGAAATGGTTCATAGGTTAAGAAGGTTAAAAAAGCCAATTACTATCGCAAATATTTTACTGATTATTACTACTTTGCTTTCTGGTGTTAACATTGAAAGTAACGAAAAATACTGCGGCGGTGATTTATGGGAGCCTTTAAACAAGATGAACCAAAGTTCGCGTGATGTTACCAGTTTAACAGCTATTGACAGAAAGGTTGAAAATATCATGGATGTTTTTCGTAAAGCTCTCCCGTTTAATCCTCCCAAAGGATTTGCGGTAATGCCAGGTGTACAATACCTGAAAACTCTGGATTTACCAGGTAACACATACAAACCTGAACCAGTACAGTTTAGAATAGCAGTTCGAATGCCGCCCCAGAGCAGAGATATAGTTGCAGGTGTTAATGTTTGGATAAACGATCCTTATAATATATTGGGAGAGCCATTGCTTTCTGACAATCAGGGCGATATTTTCCTTTTACCTCCTGATGTCGGAATAATGGGCAGACAAAAAATCGTGAGCCGCATGGCACATCCTCCAGGGTATAATAATGAATACCCCTGCAGCAGTATTTACCCGTTATGGTCGCCTGTACAGGAACCCTTTCTGCGTTCGGTTGTAAGACCGTCATTCGGACTTGCAAAATCTACCGTAACTACCATTTTCACTGCTGGTAACCGACCTTTTTGGAAACCGGTGTCGCAGGAGCGCTGGATTAATGCTATGATTGCTCATGCAGAAAAAATGGTAAATGACATTACGGCCGGTGTTGAAGCAGCTGATGATACCAATTTTACTGAACAACAGGTAAGCCAAATGAAGCTATACATCGAAAGAATGAAAGAGCTGTATACGGAAGAAAATATCAAAAAAACTTACCGGGATGCAATAGAAAGGCTTATGCCTGTTTATGAAATGATGAAGCAGAATGATCCTGAACAGGCAGAAGAGTTATACAAGCATTCGATCGGAGGCATGGAAAAAGCAATGGAGGAACAATTAGCGATTGCTGTTGAAAAATATGAGGAAATCGAAGAAATGGAGCAGAAATTGATTTCGGCACTCTTACAACGTGAAGATATAATGCAACAAATAAAAGCTGCAGTTGAAAATCAAAACTGGGATAAGCTTGATGATTTGGCAGATGAGCATAATCTTGATAATTTAAAACTAATTGCTGATGCTGGAAGGTCAATCAAACGGCTTCGTAACGAGCTGGCAGCGTTATCTCCTGCTGAACGAAGAGCACCCGCATTCGGATTCCTTATTCCTGATGTACATCCGCTGGGAACACAACGGCAGGTAATGGCAATGGTATTTGAAGCAGAGAGGGCATCAGGATTGGTGCCTGCCAATGCAAGGGGAGCAAGGGCCATTGTGAGTATAAAACCGGAATTCTTCAACTTCTCCGATAATCAGGCACCCATTAAACTTATGACTATAGAATATTGGGGAAAAAACACAATCACATACGATAATAACAGGAGAAACCTGATCAACGATATTTGGAATTATCTTAACTGGCAGGAATTAAAAGCTATGGTAAATTGATTTTCTCTATTTACAGGATAATATTATTATAAAGTTAAGCAGAAATCAGATTTAGCTCAAAATATAAGTACTAATGACTAATAGATTAAAAACTAAAAGCATTTAAGTGGAGGACAAAACAATGGAAAAAAGAATGAAAAAATTTTCAGTTCTGGTAACAATAATTATTATTGTCATAACGCTTCCGGGTATTGCACAGGATGTAACAGAACACCCTCTAATTCGTCCTTTCCCCGGTTCAACATTTGATGATCAACGATCAGAAGAATTGAGTTTTGGTGAGTTTGATTTTAGAGTTGGTACACCTCCAAGAGATTATACTACCGTAAACATTAGAGGAGTAAAACGAACCCTACGATACTTTCTGTATAATGAAGATGGAACACCCAACAGTAACGTATCCCAGATCGAATACTTCGAGAACTACAAAGCTGCTGCATTGCAGCGGGGTGGAACAATTAAATGGGAAGACAGACACTATGGTCTGGTTTTTACCATTCCAAGAGAAGATGGAGGTATTACATGGTGTCGGGTTACAGTTTCAGTAGGTCCTGCCAGGACTACATTAAACATTATTGACGAAGAACCGCTTTTAACATCACTGGAGTTTACTCCCGACCAGATGATGGATGCACTCAACGCCGATGGCAGAATTGCTCTTTATGGTATCTTTTTCGATTATGACAGTGCTACACTTCAGCAGGCATCTGCTAGCCAGCTTCAGGATGTTATCACTCTGTTGCACAACAATCCTGGTTTGAGATTAGAGATTCAAGGACATACAGACAGTGATGGAAGTGCCGATTATAATCTGCAACTTTCACAGCGACGTGCCGAGTCTGTCAGGCAGTATCTCTTGCTTTTTGGTATTGAGCCCTTACGCCTGCAGGCAAAGGGGTATGGTGAAGCAATACCTTTGGTGCCAAATACAAGCGATGAGAATAAAGCCAAAAATAGAAGAGTAGAACTGGTAAAAAAATAATCGGTTAAGAACATGAAAGCTATGCGAATTTTATTTTAAACTACTCTTTGTCAATTAGGATAATATCATTATCTTTGCGCTCCTGAAAATAAAACCTTAAAATACGTCAAAATAAAATGGCAAAGAAAACGAAAGATGCAAGAGTGCAGGTGATTCTGGAATGCACTGAGCACAAGACCAGCGGGATGCCCGGAACTTCAAGGTACATAACCAAGAAAAACAAAAAAAATACTCCCGACAGGCTTGAACTTAAAAAGTACAATCCGATTTTAAGAAAAATGACTGTTCATCGCGAAATAAAATAATTTGAATTATGGCAAAGAAAGTAGTTGCAACACTGAAAACCGACACAGGTAAAGGATACGCAAAAGTTATCAGAATGGAAAAATCACCCAAAACCGGTGCTTACGCTTTTAAAGAAGATATCGTAGCTGCCGATAAGGTGAAAGAATATTTTGCTAAGAAATAAGCAAACTCATTTCTTATTTTATCAGCTCAGGAAGCCTGTTTCTCTTTCCTGAAGCAAGAAAAGACTTCCAAAGTTTTGAAACTTCCGGAAGTCTTTTTTCATTAACTTTGCTCACTGATAATTAGGGCAATACTTAAGATTAATCAAGGCTTATTAATATAAATTCCAATGGGATTATTTGATATTTTTTCCAAAAATAAGGAGCAGAAGCTCGATCAGGGTTTATCAAAAACCCGCGAAACATTCTTTTCTCGATTGGGTAAAGCAGTAGTAGGTAAATCAGTTGTGGATGCTGATGTGCTTGACAACCTGGAAGAGGTTCTCGTTACTTCCGATGTAGGAGTTGCCACCACACTTAAAATCATTGAGAGAATTGAAGAACGGGTAGCACGCGATAAATACCTGGGCACTGAGGACTTGAACCGTATTCTAAAAGAAGAGATATCATCGCTGCTGGCTGAAAACAAAAATATCGACTTTTCTGATTTTGGCATTGATAATATTGATGGTCCTTATGTTATTATGGTTGTGGGTGTGAATGGTGTTGGAAAAACCACCACCATTGGTAAATTGGCCCACAAGTTTAAAGCTGCAGGCAAAACGGTAGTTTTGGGTGCTGCCGATACCTTCAGGGCTGCCGCCGTTGATCAGCTTACCATTTGGTCGCAAAGAGTGGATGTACCTGTGGTTTCGCAGGGTATGGGTGCCGATCCGGCTTCTGTTGCATTCGAAACGGTTTCCTATGCCAAACAGCATAACATCGATGTGGCCATTATTGATACTGCAGGAAGGCTTCATAATAAAGTAAACCTGATGAATGAACTCTCCAAGATCAAGCGTGTGATGCAAAAGCATATCCCTGAAGCTCCCCATGAAATTCTTCTCATTCTGGACGGTTCAACCGGTCAGAATGCATTTGAACAGGCCAAACAATTCACGGCCACCACCGAAGTGAATGCACTTGCCATTACTAAACTTGATGGAACCGCCAAAGGTGGAGTTGTAATCGGTGTAAGCGACCAGTTCCAGATTCCCGTAAAATACATCGGAGTGGGAGAGGGCGTTGACGATCTCCAGATCTTTGACCGGGAAGCTTTTGTAGAAACGTTGTTTAATGGGTAAAAAAAAACACATCAATATTATCACCCTGGGTTGTTCCAAAAACCTGGTGGATTCTGAAAAAATCCTGGGTCAGCTGCAACATGGTGATTTTAAAGTAAGCCATGATGCCGATGGTCCTGCAGATATTGTTGTGATTAATACCTGTGGTTTTATTCACGATGCCAAAACCGAATCCATTGACACCATTCTCCAATATACCGAAGCCAAAAAGCAGGGTCTGGTAAGTGAAGTGATAGTTACCGGTTGCCTGAGCCAACGTTACAAAGATGAGTTGAAAAAGGAGATACCTGAAGCCGATGCCTGGTTTGGTGTTGATGACCCCCAGGATATGTTTGCCTATCTGAAACAAAAATATTCAGCTGTCAGCCAGGAACGTTTCATAACCACTCCTACCCATTTTGCCTATCTTAAAATTGCTGAGGGCTGCGACCGCACATGTTCCTTCTGTGCCATACCTTTGATAAGGGGAAAGTTCAAGTCGCGCAAAATAGAAAGTCTTGTGGCGGAAGCAAAACAACTGGCGGCTCGTGGGGTGAAAGAGTTACTGTTAATAGCCCAGGATCTTACCTATTACGGATATGATCTGGAAAAACGAGCCATGCTGCCCGATTTGCTTAAGGCACTTATCCCTGTTGATGGTATTGAGTGGATTAGGTTGCATTATGCCTATCCCAACAGGTTTCCCAGGGAAGTTATTGATATTATGGCTTCTGAGCCCAAAATTTGCCGTTACCTGGATATTCCGTTGCAACACATAAATGACAAGATTTTGCAGTCCATGCGCAGAAATACCACCAGGGCTGAAACCCTCAAGCTTTTGCAGGATTTTCGTGAAAAGATTCCCGATGTAGCTTTGCGAACAACACTTCTGGTGGGTTATCCGGGTGAGACGAAAAAGGATTTTGAAGAACTCCTGGAGTTTGTCAGAAGCACCCGTTTCGACCGGCTGGGAGTTTTTACCTATTCTGCAGAAGAGGGCACACGTGCATACACTCTGAAGGATACTGTCAGCCAAAAGGAAAAGAAACGCAGGGCTGAAGCGATTATGGAACTTCAGCAAACCATCTCACTGGAACTAAACCAGGAAAAGGTAGGGAAAGTATTTCGGGTGCTGATCGACAGGGCAGAGGGTGATTATTTTTCCGGCCGCACCGAGTATGATTCACCTGAAGTGGATAATGAAGTGCTTATTCCAAAGTCTTCCCAAATAAAAACAGGTGAGTTTTATGATGTAAAAATCTTATCTGTCGGGGAGTTTGAATTGTATGGGGAAATATTTTAATAGGTCCAGGAATTCCTAAATTACTTCCTGTATGTTTTTAACTATTCAAATCAATTGTGTCCCAATATTCTCTGGGTGTTAAAATTTTAGTGTATTCAAATTCTGTTAACCGGAAATCCTGGGTGTTGCCGGTTATTAAATAATCTGCTGAGCTTATTGCTGCTAATTCCAAAAATTTATTATCACTTGTATCTGCTAATACATCAACCTTACGATTTGTTTGATAAAATTTGGATATTTCACGAATCTTGTTTAAAACTACATCCGCATTTGTCTTGAAGTTCGGGAATCTCAGGAATTTTTCCCTATTCATTACTTCAAGATATTCTGAAAAAATTTCATCTGAAAGACATGTCTCCACTCTCTTTGTTAGCACCAAATGATATAGAATCATTGTTGGAATAGAGTTTGAAATTAAAGCAGAAACTATAACATTTGTATCAAGAATGAGTTTTTGCATCTCTTACAGCTTTTATTTCTGCATTAATTTCATCCATTGACATTTTTGATAAACCTTCTTGTTCTGCAATCGCATTACATTCCAGAAGTGCTTTTCTGGCATACTCTCTGCTAATCAAATCTACGAGGTCAGTAAATTTAATTTCTTCACTTCCAAGGTTATATTTTTTAAAATCAGTCTCACTTACTTTTATCTGCAATGTTCTCATAAAATTCAAAATTTGAATACCCTAATGTTTTTACTATAGTTTTTACGTAATGTTTGATTGCTCGAAAGCGTGCAATTTTTTCATCTACTATAACACAAAAATAGCTATAATACAGTAAAATAGCAATATTGAAGCAAATGAGCATTAATCAAAGAAGTAATGACCTAAAAGAGCTAAGGAATATCTCAACTAAAAAGGCCACCGGAAAACCGATGGCCTTTTTTAGATATAACAGAACAGAATGAATGCTATTTTGAGAAATCCATTTCAGCATATCTTCTGTAAGTATTATAGCGCCATTTTGCGTTTTCTTCTGCAGCTTTGAAGAGTTCAGTAGCTTCCCTTGGAAATGCTTTCTTCAATGAGCTGTAGCGTACCTCGCTGCCAAGGAAGCTCTGGAACTTTGTCCAATCGGGCTCTTTAGAGTCGAGCTGGAACGGGTTCTTTCCTTCTGCTTCGAGCATGGGGTTATAGCGATACAATTGCCAGTAGCCTGCTTCAACGGCATCTTTGGTTTGGGTTTGTGTTGCACCCATACCGTTTCTCAAACCATGGTTGATACAGGGTGAGTAAGCAATGATTACTGATGGACCAGGATAAGCTTCTGCTTCGCGAACAGCTTTCAGGAACTGGTTCTGATTGGCACCCATACCTACCTGGGCAACATACACGTAACCGTAACTCATGGCCATAATTCCCAGGTCTTTCTTACGCACACGCTTACCGGCTGCCGCAAATTTGGCAATGGCACCTACGGGTGTTGATTTGGAAGCCTGACCTCCGGTGTTGGAGTAAACTTCGGTATCCATAACCAACAGATTGATATCTTCGCCGGATGCAATTACGTGGTCAAGACCACCGAATCCGATATCATATGCCCAGCCGTCACCACCAAATACCCACACTGATTTTTTCACCAGGTATTGTTTCAGTGCCATGATGTCTTTGGCAATCTGGTTCTTCTCGTTTTTCAGAGCTTCAACAACTTTTTCGGAAGCTTCTTTGTTTTTCGAGCCGTCTTCTTTGGTATCAAGCCATGCTTTGAATGCTTCCTTGGTTTCAGCTTTCATATCATCGGCTTCCATACCGGTTTCCATAAAGCGTGCAATCCTTTCACGGATTTTACCAACTCCGGTAGCCATACCGAAACCGTACTCGGCATTATCTTCAAAGAGTGAATTTGCCCATGCCGGACCTTCACCCTTACTGTTTATCGTATAAGGTGTTGCAGGTGCAGAACCACCGTATATAGAAGAACATCCAGTTGCATTGGCTACCATCATACGATCGCCGTAAAGCTGGGTGATAAGCTTGATGTAAGGTGTTTCACCGCAACCTGCACAGGCACCGCTGAACTCAAACAAAGGCTGTGCGAACTGGCTGTTCTTAACAGATTGTTCTTTGGGAAGAATGGTGTCTTTGTAGGTAACGTTCTTGCTGATGGTATCCCAGCGCTTATCTTCAATCATTTGAGAATCCAATGATTTCATTACCAGTGCTTTTTCCTTGGCAGGACATATATCAACACAGTTACCGCAACCAGTACAATCCAGCGGACTTAACTGCATACGGTATTTGTAACCGGCAAGTTTACCTTTTGTGATCTCAATTACGGGAGTATCAGTACCAATTTTCTTCATCTCTTCGTCATCCATAAGGAACGGACGGATTACAGAGTGAGGACAAACATAAGCGCACTGGTTACACTGGATGCAATGCTCAAGCTGCCATTCAGGAACATGAACTGCAATACCACGTTTTTCGTAGGCAGTGGTTCCGGGAGGGAAAGTACCATCTTCACGATTCAGGAAAGCACTTACCGGAAGGTCATCACCTTTCTGGGCGTTGATGGGGAATACAATATCGCGAATAAACTCGGGAATATCAGTACGCTTCTTCGCAGCCTTCACTACAATATTCTTCCAGTCGGCAGGAATCGTTACTCTGATAACTTCTCCACCTTTATCAACCGCAGCATTGTTCATGCTTACAATCTCTTCACCCTTCATGCCGTATGACTTGCGGATAGCATCTTTCATTTCCTTTACCGTTTCGGAATAAGGAATTACTTCAGCTACTTTAAAGAAAGCCGATTGCATGATGGTGTTGGTACGACCGCCAAGTCCGATCTCTTCTGCAATCTGGGTTGCATTGATGATATAGAAATTAATATCGTTGTCGGCCAGGTACTTTTTCATGTGGTCGGGCAGGCGTTTCTTGGTTTCTTCCTCATCCCAGATAGAGTTGAGAAGGAAAGTACCACCTTTTTTAAGCCCTTTGAGCATATCATATTTCTCAAGATATGCCGGAACATGGCAGGCTACAAAGTCAGCAGCGTTTACAAGATAGGGAGAACGGATGGGTGAATCACCAAAACGAAGGTGAGAAACCGTAATACCTCCTGACTTCTTGGAATCGTAGCTGAAATAACCTTGTGCATACTTATCGGTGGTATCACCAATGATCTTGATGGAGTTTTTGTTGGCACCAACAGTACCATCGGCTCCAATGCCGTAAAATTTGGCAGCGTAGTTTCCTTTGGGAGAAACGTCAACCTCTTCGCCAAGGGGTAATGACTTGAAAGTAACGTCGTCGTTGATACCCACAGTAAACTGGTTTTTGGGTTCCTTCATCTTGCTGTTTTCATAAACGGCAATGATGTGTCGGGGAGTAGTATCCTTTGAACTCAATCCGTAGCGACCACCATATACTTCGGGAGCATCTTTCTTACCATAATAAATTTCGCGGATATCGAGGTACAAAGGATCTCCGTTGGCACCGGGTTCTTTGGTACGGTCGAGAGCTGTTATTCTTTTAACGGTCTTGGGCATAACCTTCAGCATGTATTTAGCTGAGAAAGGCCTGTAAAGGTGTACACTTACCAGACCCACTTTTTCGCCTTTTGCAACCAGATAATCGATGGTTTCCTTAATGGTCTCGGTAATAGAGCCCATGGCAACTACTACGTGTTCGGCATCTTTGGCACCGTAATAAGTAAACGGATGGTATTCGCGGCCGGTAATTTTGGAAATTTCTTTCATGTAATCTTCAACCAGATCAGGAAGCACATCGTAGAAACGGTTAGCGGCTTCTCTTGACTGGAAGTAGATATCGGGGTTTTGCGCGGTACCGCGGGTAACAGGATGCTCAGGATTAAGGGCGCGATCGCGGAACTCCTGAAGAGCTTTCATATCGAGAAGACCTTTTAGAGTTTCCTGGTCACATTCTTCTACTTTCTGAACTTCATGAGAAGTACGGAAACCATCAAAGAAATGGAGGAAAGGAACTCTTGATTTTATTGCAGCAAGGTGAGCTATAGGAGCAATGTCCATAATTTCCTGAACACTACCGGTAGCCAGCATGGCAAAGCCGGTCTGGCGGGTGCTCATAACGTCGCTATGATCACCAAAAATTGAAAGTGCCTGGGCAGCAAGGCTCCTGGCAGAAACGTGGAATACTCCGGGGAGCAACTCACCCGAAATCTTGTACATATTAGGAATCATCAGTAACAATCCCTGCGATGCAGTATAGGTGCTGGTAAGAACACCGGCCTGGAGCGATCCGTGCACAGCTCCTGCTGCACCGGCTTCCGACTGCATTTCAACCAATTTTACTTCTTCCCCAAAAATGTTTTTGCGTCCCTTGGCAGCCCACTCATCAACGTTTTCAGCCATATTGGAAGATGGCGTAATGGGATAAATGGCTGCTACTTCACTAAACATGTAAGCAACATGTGATGCTGCATGATTACCATCACAAGTAATGAAATTTTTCTTTTTTGTCATAATTGTATTATTTTAAAACAGTCTTATTATAAGGCGTTTAGCATTAACATATTCACGGCGCAAAATTACTAAAAATAGTCCGAGAAATCAGCAATGGCAGCTTATTTATAACGATTTCAAACAAGGGAAAAAGGAGAGTTGTTAATCGAAAAACATCCATGAAACTCCAAATTTGAACATGGTTTCAGGAATGGGGTAGAAGGGAATGTCATAATGGGGTTTGGTGTCAAAAATCAATCCCAGAATATTTTGATATTTTACAAACAGTCTGGCTCTCTGTATTTTACCACTCCAGAAGACATCAACAAGAAATTTATCACGTGTGGTATAGTTATTCTGTGCATAAAATGATCGGGTTACAGGCATCCACGACATGGCCCTGTAACCTGGATTAAAATGCAGGTCTAAACCCAATTTGTTTATCAGGGCCCGATCAAATAAATCAAGATTAAGATGTACAGAATGGTAACTTATAAAATCCGGAAAATTTTCGAAGTTTTCAGTCGTGCTGATCTGGTATATTCCATAATTTCGAAAACCAAACCGCCCTACTTCAATATCGCTGAATACCCCCAGGCTTATTAAACCAAAGCCGGAAGTGTTTTGAACCGGTAAAGCCTCATTATTAAAATATACCATATTATTAAGAAGATAATAATTACCTTCCAGTCTTATCCATGGAGAATGCAACCTGCCACGAAGATTCAGCACCTGTATTTTGTCAAAGTTGTTTTCCCAGCTTATATAATTACTTCGGAAAGTATTGTAGAAATAGGGAGCTTCCATATTTGCCAGGCGCAACAATCCGTCAAGGCGGTAGTTTCTGTCGGGGCGACCCAGATTAAGGTATGCTCCTGCATGAAAGTCTTCATCATTATATCCACCAATTGTAACATTGGCAAAACCACCGAATGAGAGAAACCTGGTTTGATCGCTTTGCAGTTCAATACCCTGGATTATTTCATTATAATTGAATCTGTCGTAATAATAGATATTCTGATTAAGAGTATCCAAAAGGGGTTTATCTTCCGGAAACCAAGGTTGTTGAATGTTATTTATGCCATGTTGCAGAAAAATCCTGAAATTGAATGGAAAGGTTCCTCTTCCGCTTTCAAGCGGAAAGTTTGACCATGATATTTCATTCCTTATCTGGTGTACAACAGTTGAATCAAAAGTTTTTTCGGGATAATGAGGCTCATAATCATAAAATGGATAGGGCGCAGCATCTTCAATAAAGTTAAAAGCCTTGCGTGAATAAGTAAAATCGTGGTTAAAACGTCCCAAATTAATAAATCGTCCTTCCTGAACTGTATCACCACCGGTATAAAAACCTGTTTGGTAAAAATGACGCAGGTTTACCGATACATCCCTGTACCAGGATTCTGCCCTGTAAAGGAATACACTATCGCGTACTTCATTTTCTTCAAATGCTGCCGGATTCATTAAACCCCCGCTCTGTTGGTTTCTGATACGGTTAATAATAAAACTGCCCAATGCCTGGTATCTTTTGCTGGGGTGAAGATAATCGGCCGTGAGGTAAAGATTAACGTTTCTTGAACCCAAACGACTATATGCACCCGGTGAGTTAATAACCCTGTATTGAAAACCCAGGTAAAAGGTTTCGTGAAGCCTTTGCGAATGTTTGGCATGGAAGAGTTGTTCGCGTTCATCACCAATCATATAAAAAAGATCGGTAAAAACATGTTTTGGGCGGTAATATCGTAACTCATTATGAGAAAAAATATAATCTCCATACAAACGTAAATGGCCCGGATCGAGGCCAGGACTCAGAACCGGATTAAAAACCAGCGGACGATAGGCATGACCGAGATTTCCTTTCTGGGCATAAAAAAGACCTTTTTTGGCTGCAAAATCGGCGTGATGAAAATTAAGCAAGTTGGTATCGACATAATTGGGTGAAAGTCTGAATGGATTCTGAAGCTGTTCCTCACTATACCAGGGAATCGCATTGGGGGGCAGATCTGGTTCTTCTTCCGCAACAACTGTGCGTCTAACTTCCTGGCGAATAGTATCTGTTAGGGGTACCGGTAAAGTATCATTTTCTGTTTCATGAACAATAGGAAGGATATCTGGTCCCCAAATAATAGTATCATTTGGAGCTATTGTATCTAATGCATTATGGTTATAGTATGCAATTGTTTTTGCAGCAAGGGGAAAAAGACTCAGGGAGCTATAAATGAAGATAAGGATTAAAGTGGGGATTGCTATTCGCATTTGCTGTGAGATAGGCGGCTTATAACGGGTTAACACTGTGACTTTGGAAAATCGAGCCCAAAATTACTAAAATAAACGAAAAAAAGGGTCCCGCATTATGTATTATGGTGCAGAACCCTTTTTTATTTTGTGAAGTTCAAATGAGATAAACTACTCCTTAAGCCATTGGTCCAGCCACTTGAAAAATTCCCTTTGCCACAGAATACTGTTTTGCGGAGACAGTACCCAGTGGTTTTCTTCCGGATAAACAATAAGTCTGCTGGGAACTCCCTGCAACTGAGCCGCATTGAATGCCTGCATACCTTCTGAGAGAGGAACGCGGTAATCCTTGGCACCATGAATTACAAGAATTGGTGTATCCCAGTTACCCACAAACAAGTGTGGCGAGAAGTCGTAGCTATCCGGGCGATCTTCAGCCCAGTATGGACCGCCAATATCATGATTGGCAAAAAACATTTCTTCTGTAGTTCCATACCAGCTTTCGAAGTTGAACATTCCGCAGTGGGCAATGAAAGCGTTGAAGAGTCCGTTGTGATGGCCGGCCAGCCAGAAAACTGAAAATCCGCCGTAACTGGCACCTACAGCCCCAAGGCGATTCTCATCAATGAATGGTTCCTTACTCACTTCTTTTGCTGCAGCTAGCAGATCCTGCATATTTTGCCCGCCGTAGTCCTGGCTTATCTGGTCGTTCCATTCCTGTCCGAAGGTGGGTAATCCTCTGCGGTTGGGGGCAATAATAATATAATCGTGTGCTGCCATGATCTGGAAATTCCAGCGGTAGGAGAAAAACTGGCTTACGGCGCTTTGGGGTCCGCCACCACAGTAAAGCAATGCAGGATATTTTTTATTGGAATCGAAGCCCGGAGGATAGATCACCCACACCAGCATTTGCTTTCCGTCGGTGGTTTCAATCCAGCGTTGTTCCACATTTCCCATCTCAATTTTATCAAAAACAGGGCGGTTTACATCGGTAAGCTGCACCTGTGTGCCATTGGCAGGATTTACCCTGAATATCTCAACGGGCGATGACATGCTCATTCGTTCTCCAACAAGATAATTACCCGCAATAGTCAGGGTGTTGTAGTTGTGCCAGCCATCGGTTACCTGACTGATCTGGCGATTTGCAATGTCGAGTTTGTACATTTGGTAGGTGGCATGATGCCCGCTGATGAAATAAAGACTTCTGCTATCGGCTGTCCAGTTAAAACTTCCTGAACTCTGGTCGAAGCCTTCGGAATAATCAATCCAGCTTCCGTCGCTTAAATCCATAATAAGAATACGATTCTTATCAGATTCAAATCCCGGGGTTTCCATGCTTTCCCATGCCATGTAGCGGCCATCGGGTGAAAAAACGGGATTACGATCGTAACCAGGGTTAAAGGGAGTAAGATTTGTGGTTTCACGGGTTTCCAGATTGTACAGATAAATATCGGAATTGGTGCTTACAGCCCTTTCCTTACCCACTTTTTTCTTGGCAGTATAGGCCAGGGCGCGGCCATCGGGAGTCCAGCTGATCTGTCCGATGCCACCAAAGGGAGGCATGGGTGAATCCCAGGGTTCTCCTTCCATGATGTCGTAATACCGTCCGATGCTACCATTATTATAAGGCGAAATGAAAATATGACTGTAGGAATAGTCGTGCCAGCGATCCCAGTGGCGGTACATCAGATCATCGTATATCAAAACATTGGAAAGGGGCAGGTCGGGGTGCATATCGTGGGGATTTTCTTCAACCTTCACCCTTTTAGTGAAATACACATGCCGCATATCAGGACTGTATTCAAAACCTGTAACACCACCGGCAACATTTGACACCTGCAGCGGATTGGAACCGTCAGGGTTCATTTCCCAGATCTGTACAGTTCCGGTTTTTGAACTCAGGTAGCCTATCTTTCTTCCATCAGGGCGCCACATCACATTAAACTCATTCTCCGGGCTGTTGGTAAGATTGCGGGGTGTACCGCCTTCAACAGGTACAATGTATATATCCCGGCTGGCCCTGTTAGTTTCCACATCATAATGGGTTATGGTAAAGAGAACCTGCGTTCCATCGGGTGAAACCTGCATGCCGCCCACACGTCCAAATTCCCAAAGTGTTTCTGGTACCATAGCTTGTTTTTCAGACGAAACAGCTTGAAAAACAAAAAGTAATCCTGTTAAAATAACAATTGTAAATCGTTTCATTCTTTAGTATTTAGGGTTTTTACTGATTGAATTTCTTTTTCAATGCGTAAAAATAGCAGGAAAAAATAAATCCGACATAATATAGCTGATGTTTTAGAATAAATGCATTGTTTAATTACCACAGATTCGGGCAATCTTTTTGCGTGACGGGGCCAATTCCCCGATATCCCCAACCGGGCGATACTGCGCTGCAAAACCTTCATCTTTTTATTAATCCTTTACTGCGTGCAGCGCCTGTTATCTTTGTGCATGCAAAATTCTTCAAATGTTAAGCTCCTCCGGAGCAGTCGTAGTCAGACTAATCAGGCCATCCATAATATCCAGTTATTCAAAATAAACCAGGATTTAAAATAATTTACCCAGCCGCATCGCGGCGAAAATATGGTAGAAATGATACGCCTTATAGCCCTTCCAAAGCCGCATCGCGGCGACATTATCTGTTTGGCACAGGGCCATTTTGTTTGATCCCGTCGTTGCTGGGATAAAAGCGGATAAGGCCCGGCCAGTATAATCAGTACTGTGGTTACCCGCATATTTAAAAGAATCTCTTAACTTTACATTCGCTCTGAACAAAATAGATGATTCTTATTATGAGGCTTTCTACACAGGCACAGCAGAAACTCAGTCTGCAATTAAGCACAAGTAACTCTCTGGATCAGGGGTTAGATGAGATTCATATGATTGCAGAAGAGTATGCAGAAAAAACTACATCACCCGAATTTTTGAAAGAAGTAAGGAGGTTTTTCCTGGCAAATAATAACAGGAAATTCTTTTCGAAAGATATGCCGGCATCGGATTTTCTGAAAGTGGACTCTGCCATGACCGAGAAAGTTATAAAACTTGCCATTGACAGGCATAAGAATGAGTTTCGCGATTCGGGTTTTCCTTACATGGCTCATGTGCTCAGTGCAGGATTTCTGCTTGCCAGGCTGGGGTTTTCAAAAGAAATTGTTTATTCTGCCATTCTGCATGATTCTTTTGAGGATTCGGGTGATAAAAATAAAATTCTCAATGAACTTCATGCCATAAGTCCGGCAGTGGCATGGTATGTTTACAGTGTTTCCGGCACCGATACCAGGGATGCGGTGGAAAAAGACCTGATGCTTCTGGAAAAGATCAATCAGTTTTCTGAACTTTCCGGAAGCGTATTTCCCAAAGCTATCAAATGTGCTGATGGTATTGCCAATTTATATGACGTTGAGTTTATGCAGTCGCGGGACGGACGGAATGCCCAAGAACGCAGACTCAGATTCATCAATCAGACCGAAAATGAAGTTCTTCCCTTTGCCAGGGAAGTGGATACTGCAGGTGTGATCAGGGTGAAGAACAAAGGTGAGGTCTTTTCGCTGGAGGAATATGCTAAAGATACCATAGATTTTAAATTGAGTCTGATACAGGGCGGATAATGATAAAATACCCGACTACCATGCGAATCAGGGTAAATGAACATATTGTACTTAAAGAATTAAGCCGCGGGGATGTAGCTGATATTTTTCATACCATAAACACCCAGCGATCCTATCTTGGTGCATGGCTTCCCTTTGTTGCTTACACCAAAGAACTCACGGATACTGAAGCCTTTGTTGAATCAGTGCTGCATGCACCTGATAAAAAACGTGAGTATGTTTTTGTTATCAGGTACGATGGTGAGTTTGCCGGTATTATCGGATTTAAGGATACGGACAAAGTAAACCGCAAAACGGAAATAGGTTATTGGTTGTCAGAACATTTTCAGAAAAAAGGTATTATTACCTTATGCTTGAAGAAACTCCTGCAACTCGCTTTTAAAGTATTGAATATCAATCGTGTGCAAGTCCGTTGTGCAGTTGGAAATACTTCCAGCAGCAATATTCCCAAACGTCTTGGATTTAAACAGGAAGGTATTGAAAGAGAAGGAGAGCTATTAAGCAACGGTAGTTTCGCCGACCTTGAAGTTTACAGTTTGCTGAAATCTGATTTTCATAATTCCTGACAAATCAGGTTACCTGACTCTTAAAGTTTGATATAGTTAATGGGTTATTTTCATTTGAGTATATATTTTGAAGATTGACTCATAAAGTCAGTATAAATGCTTAATTTTGCTAAGTTTGGAAAACATCAGGATCGAATTAACTTATTTTATCATTGTGTAATTTCTCTCTGAATCAGAATCTCATTTATCAGTTGATGGATATCCAATCATTCCAGATAAAATAAAGAAAACAAAAAATCGTGAATTAAGAACAACCTATTTATAAATCAAAATTATTTTTAAAAAAAACTATGGGAAGATCACAACAATCCTTTAACAAAAAAGAAAACGAAAAGAAAAAACGAAAGAAGAAACTCGACAAAGAAAAAAAGAGAGAAGAACGCCAGTCCAGCTCAGAGAAGGGTAAAAGTCTTGATGACATGATTGCTTACGTTGATGAGCATGGTAACATTACTGATACACCCCCCGATCCTGAAGAAAAAAAGAAAAATGAAATTGAACTGGATGACATTATGATTAATGTACCCAAAAAGGAAGAACTTGAAGAAGTTGATAAGGTAAGGTTTGGTACTATAACCTTTTTTAATGATTCAAAAGGTTATGGATTCATTAAAGATATGAATACTCAGGAAAGTATTTTTGTACACGTTAACGGTTTAATTGACCCTGTTAGAGAAGGAAATAAAGTAAGCTTTGAGACTGAAAGAGGTCACAAAGGCCTGAATGCCATTAAGGTAAGATTGGAAAAATAAAGTATCGGTTTAAGTTTTGGCTGTCAGGAAGGTTTTGCTTAGTATCCTGCTGCCTGCCCATCTTTCCGTGATTCTGAGGCCCCATAATACACTTTATTTGTCTTATCCCACATAATGGCCTGGTAACCTCCAAATGGCCCTACTGTCCATTGCATCCTGTGACCTTTTTTAATAAGCTCACGAATAGTTTCATAAGGAAAACCTGATTCCAGCATAACAATTCCACCATCAGTCATTTCCTGCCCTGTGGGTTCCGATGAACCTGTATGATAAATTCGCGGTGCATCACCGGCTTCCTGCAAGTTCATGCCAAAATCAATCAAATTAATCACTATTTGTGCATGACCCTGGGGTTGCATATCGCCGCCCATTACACCAAAACTCATAAAGGGTTCTCCATCTTTGGTAATAAAGCCTGGTATTATGGTGTGAAAAGGTCTTTTGCCGGGTTCGAATGTATTGAACCGGTTGGGTTGCAGGGTGAATCCTTCTCCGCGATTCTGGATTACGAAGCCTAAACCGGGTGGTGTCATACCGCTTCCCATCCCACGATAATTGCTCTGAATGAGTGATACCATATTTCCATTTTTATCGGCCACGGTCAGGTAAATGGTATTAGGTCCTTCGGAAATACCCGGTTCGTAGCGTCTTGCAGCAAGGTCAGGATTGATAAGTTCTCTTCTTTCTTCTGCGTATTCTTTCGAAATAAGTCTGTTAACCGGTACAGAACTGAAATCCATATCGGCATAGTACCAGGCACGGTCTTCGTAGGCCAGCTTTTTAGCTTCAACAAAAAGATGAATGTATTCCGGACTGAATAATCCCATGGAGCCAATATCGTACCCTTCAAGGATATTAAGTATCTGAAGCACTGCGATACCCTGTCCGTTGGGTGGCAGTTGCCAAACATCATAACCCCTGTAATTTGCAGATACCGGGTCAATCCAGGTGCTTGTATGTGCTGCCATATCTTCATAACTCAAAAATCCGCCGTTTTCCTTAATGTAAGCATCAATGATGCGGGCAATATCTCCTTTATAGAAGGCATCTCTTCCTTCCCGTGCAATGGTTTCGTAAGTGTTTGCCAGATAAGGATTGCGGAAAATCTCACCTTTTGCCGGCATTCGGCCATCGGGCATGTAAGTTTCCTTAAAATTGGGATAATGGCCAATACGGCTCACTGAACGGTCGAGGTAATAAGCAATAAGTTCGGTAACCGGAAAGCCGTTTTGCCCGTAATCTATGGCAGGTTGCAAAATTGCCTGCATATCCAGTTTACCGAATTTTTTGTGCATCTCAAACCAGCCGTCAACCGCGCCCGGAACACTTACAGTCAAAGCACCGAAAGATGGAATATATTCATAACCCTGTTCCAGAAAATATTTGCGGGTAAGACTTTTGGGCGATCTGCCACTGGCATTGAGTCCATATAGCTTTTGTGTTTCAGCATCCCAGATAATGGCAAAAAGATCGCCGCCAATTCCGCAGCCTGTCGGTTCCATCAAACCGAGCATGGCATTGGCCGTTATGGCAGCATCCACAGCACTTCCACCTTGTTTTAAAATATCAAGAGCAGCCTGTGTGGCCAGCGGATGACTGGTGGCTGCCATACCATTTTGTGCTATGATCTCTGAGCGGCTTGCGAAATTGTGTCCTGTTATGCGATCTTGTGCATTAACAATTAAAAAGAACATGGATAAAATCAGGGAAATGTAAAAATAACTTTTGAACATGGCTTTGATTTTAATGATTAATGAGTAACGAATTTAATAATTTTCTATACTCCTTTTTTTATTTTAATTTTGATTCATATTAAGAATAAAACCGGTATACTATGGATATAAAAAAAATCTTTGAAAACAACGAACAATGGATCACGGATAAGCTGGCTCTTGACAAGGATTATTTTAATAATCTATCGAAAGGTCAAAGTCCTGAAATTCTATATATTGGATGTTCCGACAGCCGGGTTACAGCAGAAGAACTTATGGGTGTGCAACCCGGTGATGTGTTCGTGCATCGCAATATTGCCAATATGGTACCGAATACAGACATGAATGTGCAGTCTGTAATTAATTTTGCAGTAAGGCATCTGAAGGTTAAGCACGTGGTGGTTTGCGGACATTATTATTGTGGCGGTATCAAGGCAGCCATGCAATCGGCCGACCTGGGAATTCTAAACTCGTGGTTAAGAAATATCAGGGATGTTTACCGTTTGCACCAGGATGAACTGGATGCCATAAAAGATGAAGAAGAACGTTACAAAAGGCTGGTTGAACTTAATGTGCAGGAGCAATGTGTCAATGTAATCAAAACGGCATCTGTACAAAGGGCTTCCAAGGAGAGAGGCGGAGAGTTTACCGTTCATGGTTGGGTTTTTGACGTACGCACCGGTAAACTAATTGACCTTAATATTGATTTTGACCGTATTCTCGAAAATATCATGAAAATATACCGCATCATATAGTCACGGTTTAAAATAGTTATCTAAATAAAATCCAATAATTCAAAAAATGGAAAAGAAAAAGAAACCAGGTAAGGCTATCAGTACTTTGCTAATAGGAACCGGAATAGGTGCTGCCATCGGAGTTTTACTCGCTCCCAACAAAGGAAGTAAAACACGTGGTGATATTGCCAATAAGGCAAAGGAACTTGCAAAAAGATTCAAAGAAAAAAAAGCAAAGGGCTGATCGGGCACAGATCCTGGAAAATGAAATCTCCTTTTATTAATATCCACATACACAAACCTTGTGGTGAGCATGTTTTATGCATCAGAAATTTGTTTCCGGATGATTTTTACGAAAAGAAAGAAAAGCACTTCGGTTACTTTTCAGTTGGTATTCATCCCTGGTATATAAAAGATGCAGAAACACTTGGAAAGCAATTGAACGTGCTTGAAGAATTAGTTAATCATAAAGGCTGTTTGGCCATAGGGGAAGCTGGTCTGGATAAGGTGACAGAAACTGGTTGGGATTTACAGGAAAAGGCATTCATAGAGCAGATCAGGATATCTGAGAGATCAGGAAAACCTATGATCATTCATTGTGTAAAAGCCTGGGACGAAATCCTTAAACTGCGAAAGCAGGAAAAACCTACCGTTCCATGGATCATTCACGGATTTAACAGCAGCGAACAAATGGCGCGTCAGCTTCTTGATGCTGGTTGCCGGTTGTCTTTTGGGAAGATGATAATGAAGCCGGATTCAAAGACAGTTAATGTTTTAATGAATCTGAAGTTCGATGATTTTTTCCTGGAAACGGATGATGATGAAATTATGATTGAACAGGTTTACGAGAAAGCTTCTGAAATCCGTAATGAAAGTATAGAAGATTTAAAACTACAGCAATGCAATAACTTTGAACTAATTTTTGGGATTTCACCCCATTAACTGATTAATTCTGTTTTGCATAACCAACCAGAAACAACAAGAATCGCAGAAAAGAAAAATCATAAATCATAAATCAAAAATGACCCATGGCAATTGGCAGGAAAGAACCATCTTGCTACTGAATCAGGAAAATACGACGAAACTTAATAGCTCAAATGTTCTGGTAGCCGGGCTGGGTGGAGTAGGGGGCTATGCTGCCGAAATGCTTTGCCGGGCAGGAATCGGAAGTATGACTATCATTGATGCCGACCAGATTCAGCCATCCAATCGCAACCGCCAGTTGCTGGCTCTAAGCAGCACCCATGGCAAACGTAAAGCATTGCTTATGCGCGACCGTCTGCTGGATATCAATCCTGATCTGAAGCTTACGGTTATTGATGAATTTATTCGTGATGAACGAACCAATGAAATCCTGGAAACTCCTTTTGATTATGTTGCCGATGCAATTGATACCCTTTCACCAAAAATTTTCATGATCCGTCAGGCCCTGAAAAACAGGCTTCCATTGGTAAGCAGCATGGGGGCGGGTGGAAAAACAGATCCCTTGCAGGTAAAAATTGCTGATTTTGCAGAGACCTACCAGTGCAACCTGGCGCGTATGCTAAGGAAAAGATTAAAAAACCTGGGGGTGCGAACCGGTTTCAAAACGGTTTTTTCTCCCGAAATGGTTGATGATGAATCCATGCTGGCGGTGGAAAACGAACCCAATAAAAAAACAACGGTAGGAACCATAAGCTATATGCCTGCAATATTTGGCTGTGTTATGGCCTCCGTTGTTATTCGCGATTTGCTGGATATAGAAATAGAGATGGCAAAAAGACCTTGCAGAAGAAATGCCAGGGCCTGATGATAATTACCTATCTATTTCTGCAAATCATAGAAACACCTCTTGGGCGAAAATAATACTCCTTCGTCTTTAAGTTTTTTAATTGCTTTTTCAGCATCTTTCTTTTCCAGTCCTGCCAATTCAGCCACCTCACCGGGGCGCATGGGTTTTCCTGCATCTTTAAAAGCTTTAACAATCATATCTTTTACTTCCATAATTTTGAATTTTAAAGTTTTAATTTAATTTATATTGACGAATTTTTTCATTTTCAAAAGCGCTCCTGCCCCTGACCAACTATAATCTTTTCACCCAGATGGCGGGGTTGTTTTCCGGAAATGATATCAAGAAATACCTTAACCCTGGCAAATATCTCACGTGTGGGTGTACGAATACCTTGTCGTGCATCAGGACTTTTAGCATTATAAGCCGTTGCATGTATTCCATGCAGCCTTGCCAGAAATACGGCACGCTGGTTATGAAATTTTTGCGATACTACGATAATGGTATCCTGACCGAATACTTCTTTGCTCCTAACCATTGAGTCCAGAGTTCGTAAACCGGCATAATCCAGGTACATAGCATTATCAGGAACATCAAATTTTCGAAGCTCACGACGCATTTGCTCCGGTTCGTTATAATAGCGTGAGCGATTATCGCCACTGAGAATAAGGTATTCAATTTTACCGGTATGGTATAGTTCAGCCGCTGCACTTATGCGGTAATGAAACCATGGATTGGGAGCCCCACCTCTGACATACCTGCTGGTGCCCAGCACTACGGCAGTTTTGCCTTCCGGTAAATCATGCAAATCACTATAAAGGTATTTATTAGAAACCCATACAATAACCAGGTTCGATGCAATAATGATAAAAACAAAAGCGAATAGAATCCCAAGAAATACTTTAAGGGAAAAGACATGTTTTATTATCGTACGGATTTTTTCCATCTTCAAGGCAAAAATAAGAAATACCGCTAATTTTAAAACAGGATTTAGTACGATTTTATTACCGAATGACCAAATATTTATGTGGTTTTTTGGGGATATAATGATATAATCAGGTCTGATTCAGACTTAAACATTAGTTGTTAATATCACTTTAATTAATATTTAAACTCAATTTAAATTAGACTTTGAAGTTTATTAACCAGATTTTTTCATGTACATTTAAAAATCTGATAATTGACAATATAATTTTGACTTTTAATTAAATAATAGATTGTAAGCTTTTTGTCAAAAATGTTTACAATTAATTTCAAATATTAAATAAATAATTATAGATTTGCCCTAATAATGAATCTTTAGTTTAAAATCTATCATCACCAAAAATAAAATTATATAATGGCAAAACGAGGAGATGTTGTCATCGACATAGAAAAATGCAAAGGTTGCGAGGTTTGCATCTCGGCCTGTCCGCAGGAAGTGCTTGCGCTCGCTCCCCAGGTAAACAACAAGGGATATCATTATGCCATAAAGGTAAATTCTGATTGTACAGGATGCGCCAATTGTGCAATTGTATGCCCCGATGCTGTAATTACTGTTTACAGGGAGAAATAAAAACCTTTAGAAAAAAGATTTTCAGTTATAAAAATAACGCATAACAATGAAAGAATTAAGATTAATGAAAGGCAATGAAGCATTGGCTGAAGCTGCAATCAGAGTAGGTGCCGATGCTTATTTTGGCTATCCCATTACTCCTCAGTCAGAAGTGATTGAGTATCTAATGGCCAACAGGCCCGAAGATCGGACAGGTATGGTGGTATTGCAGGCTGAAAGCGAAATAGCAGCCATAAATATGGTTTATGGTGCAGCAGGATGCGGCAAAAAAGCCATTACTACATCTTCTAGCCCCGGAATCAGTTTAAAGCAGGAGGGGCTTTCCTATATTGCAGGCGCCGAACTGCCATGTGTGGTTGCCAATGTGGTTCGCGGCGGCCCGGGTCTCGGTACCATCCAACCTTCACAATCTGATTATTTCCAATCGGTAAAAGGTGGCGGGCATGGTGACTATAAGCTTATAGTCCTTGCTCCCAACAGCGTTCAGGAAATAGTTGATTATACAAAGCTTGCTTTTGAACTTGCTTTCAAATATCGTAACCCTGTTATGATTCAGTCTGATGGTATCATTGGACAGATGATGGAAAAAGTTGAACTTTTTGAACAAATGCCACGTGTTGAGCCCGATTACGAGTGGGCAACTATTGGACGGAAAGAGGGTAAACCCGCAACTTTTGTAACTTCACTCCAACTGAAGGCAGAGGAACAGGAAAAGGTAAACCTTAGACTTCAGGCAAAATACCGTGAAATTGAAAAGAATGAGGTACTTTACGAGGAGTATGATTGCAAAGATGCTGAATACCTGCTTGCCGCATTCGGTTCCTGCGCACGTATTACACGTAAAGCAATGGAGCTGGCAAGAAAAAAGGGTTATAAAGTAGGATTGCTTCGTCCGCAAACTCTTTATCCATTTCCTGTTGATGCTTTCAATAAAATTGCTTACCAGGTTAAAGGTATTTTAACTGTAGAGATGAACGCCGGACAAATGGTTGAAGATGTAAGACTTGCTGTAAATGGCAAAACCAAGGTTGAACATTTTGGTCGCTTTGGTGGCATGATTCCCAACCCTGATGAAATTCTTAATGCATTAGAACAAAAAATTATTGGAGGATAACCATGGCAGAAAATTTAATAAACCCCGAAAATCTTGTTTACAAGAAAACTGACGTACTTACCGATCGTATCATGCATTACTGTCCCGGATGTGGGCACGGTACAGCACACCGTATTTTGGCTGAAGTAATTGATGAAATGGGCATACAAAATGAAACCATTGGTGTAGCTCCTGTTGGATGTTCTGTACTTGCCTATTATTATTTTAATGTTGATATGCAAGAAGCTGCACACGGTCGTGCTCCTGCAGTTGCAACAGGTATAAAAAGAGTATTTCCGGAGAAGTTTGTTTTTACCTACCAGGGTGATGGCGATCTCGCTGCTATAGGAACTGCCGAAACAATACATGCCTGCAACAGAGGTGAAAACATTCTTGTTGTATTTGTAAATAATGGCATTTATGGCATGACGGGTGGTCAAATGGCACCTACAACACTTGTAGGAATGAAAAGCTCTACTTCTCCTTTTGGACGCGACACTAAAACCATGGGTGCACCCCTGAAAATAACAGAATTGATTGCCCAGTTACCAGGTACCTATTTCGTTACACGCCAGTCGGTGCATAAACCCGGTAATGTTAGAAAAGCTAAAAAGGCAATCAGAAAAGCTATGGAATATCAGAAGCTAAACAAAGGTACATGCTTTGTGGAAATCGTTGCAAACTGCCCGTCTAACTGGAAAATGACGCCAGTTCAGTCCAATAAGTGGATGGAAGAAAACATGTTCCCATTTTATCCTCTTGGAGATATTAAAGTACCCGAAGAAAAATAAAAAAAAACAGAAATCATGACCGAAGAAATTATTATCGCCGGATTTGGTGGGCAGGGAGTTTTGTCAATGGGACAAATTCTCTGCTACAGTGGTGTTATGCAGAATAAGGAAGTAAGTTGGATGCCTTCATATGGACCCGAAATGAGGGGTGGAACTGCCAACTGTACTGCCATTATAAGTGACGAAGCAATCAGTTCACCGGTATTAAATACATACGATACAGCTATTGTATTAAATCAGCCCTCCATGGATAAATTTGAAGATGCTGTAAAACCCGGTGGACTTCTTATTTATGAACGCAATGGTATGACTCGTAAGCCACGGCGCACCGATATTAATATTTATGCCATAGATGCTTACGAAGCTTCTGTTAAAATGAATAATACCAAGGTCTTTAACATGATCGTTATTGGGGGGTTTCTTAAAATAAGACCTATTATTGAAATGGATAACGTTGTAAAGGGACTTCAGAAAGTATTACCCGAACGTTATCACCATCTTATACCTCTTAATGAAGAGGCCATCAGAAAAGGCATGGAAATCATTACTGTTGAGCATAAGCTGAACTAGTGTATCCAATATGTATACATATATTACAGGCTTTCTGTTTAAGCGGAAAGCCTGTTTTGTAAAATACTGCTATAAGGTTTAAATTCAGATTTCATTAACTCCACTTCGCAAATTGAAGCATATACTTCCAATAAAGATTCTGCCATTCAATAACCAAGGCTATCATATAATGGTAACCGGTGAGCTAAATAAATATCAATTCCATATGCTTATTGATACCGGCGCTACACTTACAGTAATGGATCTTAAGCGGGTTAATACCATTTTTAAGAACCCTGAAAAGAAAATTTATGATAAGTTCTTTATGGGTATCGGAACTACAAAAATTGACACCTATTCAATGGGCATTGATTTGCTCCAACTAGGTAGTTGCAGACTCGAAAAATTTGAGGTAATTCTCATTGATATGGAAAACATCAACAAGGCCTATGCGGCTTTCGATCTTCCAAGGGTTGATGGAATTATTGGAGGAGATATTCTTCAGAAATATAAAGCTATAATTAACTACGAGAAATCAATAATGGAACTCAACCTTTAACATTGAGAAAAATTTTAAAAAGTTGAAAATCTCTCCGGAAAGTAAAAAGAAAATGTAATATTTTCCATTGAAAAAAAATTAGCCTAAATTTGCGGTCGATTTTGTGAAACGTTTATTAATCAATCACTTCAAGCTTACATACCGCTGAAAAAAATTACTAGCCGGAAAAAGTTTAGAATATTTGGTTTTATCCGTTGTAAATTAGCCTGTGAATTTCTATCTTTGCAGCCCTTTTTGTAAAGATTATATACGATAAATTTTGTTTAAAAACCAAAATAATTAAGAAGCAAAATCGGAAGCAACATTAAATTTAAAAAATAGATAACATGCAGAACAAAGGTTTAATTAGGTTTTTTGCCATTGCATTTGCTTTGGTATGTCTGTATCAGCTGTCGTTTACGTACTTTTCTAATAAAGTTGAACGTAACGCTAAAGCATATGCCAGCAGCGAAAGGATTCAGGCTATTGCCAGAGACCTGTCAGGAGGCGATGAACTTGTTGAGTTGGTATTAATGGATTCTTTAAGAAACAGATATGAGCGTTTCTTTTTAGATTCCATGATGAACGAGGTAGTCTTTAATTTGGGTATCAGAAGATATACTTATCAGGATGTTAAAGAAAGGGAAATCAACCTGGGGCTTGACCTCAGAGGGGGTATGAACGTAACACTGGAAATTTCTGTACCTGAGATTATCCGAGCTTTATCAGGAAACAGCCAGGATCCAACTTTCCAATTGGCTATGGAAAATGCCATTCAGGCCCAACGCGGTAGCCGTGATGACTTTGTGGTTTTATTCGGCAGAGCTTTCCGTGAAGCTGATCCCAATGCAAGTCTTGCAGCCATTTTTGCTACACCCGAAATGCGCGACAGAATCAGTTTTAACTCTACCAATGAAGAAGTTCTCAGGGTTCTTACCAGAGAAGTAAATGATGCCATTGACCGTTCATTCCAGATTTTGCGTACACGTATCGACCGTTTTGGTGTTGCACAACCCAATATTCAAAAATTGCAGACATCAGGACGTATACTCGTGGAACTTCCCGGTATAAAGGAAGAAGACAGGGTAAGAAGATTACTCCAGGGAACAGCACGACTTGAATTTTGGGAAACTTATGATTTTTCTGAGCTATATCCCTTCTTTGCCGAAGCTAATGAAAGACTGCGTCAAACACCTTCTGGCCCGGCTGAAGTTGTTACAGAAGATATTGTTATTCCAATCGAAGAACCTGAAATACAAGAATCTGATGATTTAGATGAATTAGCTTCTGCTGATCCAGCTGAAGATGAAGATTTACTTGACCTTCTGGCAACCGATATTGATGAAGAACTGTTTATTGATGAAGATATGGCCCGCCAGAACCCATTATTTGCTGTACTAAACATGAACATTGTTATGGATCCGCAGACCGGACAACCATTTCTGGGAGGTGGTCCCATGGTAGGTAGTGCTGCCATTGCCGATACAGCAAGGGTCAATAACATGCTTCGTCAGCCCAATATCAGAGGCTTGTTTCCAAGAGAAATGCGCCTGCTTTGGACTGTTAAGCCTCAGGGCAGAACCGATAATGTACTCCAGCTTATTGCCATAAAAGTACCAACACGCGGTGAACCACCTTTGACAGGCGATGTTATTGTAGATGCGAGACAGGACTTCAACCCTGCATCTGGTGCTGCTGAAATTTCCATGACCATGAACAGTGAGGGTGCCCGCGAATGGAGAAGACTTACTGCTGCCAACATAGGTAAATCTATTGCTATTGTACTCGATGATTATGTATATTCTTTTCCAACTGTTCAGGCTGAGATATCAGGTGGTCGCTCATCCATCACCGGTAATTTCACAGTAGCAGAAGCACAGGACCTTGCCAATATTCTGCGTGCAGGTTCACTTCCTGCTCCGGCTCGTATTGTTGAAGAAGCTATTGTTGGTCCATCGCTGGGTAGGGAAGCCATTTCAAGTGGTCTTACTTCCTTTGTAATAGCATTTATTATTGTACTGATATACATGGCCGTATATTATAACCGGGCAGGTTTTGTTTCGGACCTTGCTCTTGTTACCAACATCTTTTTCATTTTCGGGGTTCTTGCATCTCTGGGCGCAGTTCTCACTTTGCCGGGTATAGCAGGTATAGTTCTTACACTAGGTATGGCAGTTGACGCCAATGTAATTATATACGAAAGAATCCTTGAAGAATTAAGAGCCGGCAAGGGGCAGAAACTGGCTATCTCTGATGGTTATAAAAATGCCTATTCTGCAATTATTGACGGTAATGTTACTACCTTACTTACAGGTGTGGTGCTTTACATCTTTGGTTCAGGTCCGGTACAGGGGTTTGCAACCACTTTGATTATTGGTATTATTTCTTCATTGTTTACTGCAATCTTCCTGTCAAGATTGATATTCTCCTATTGGATTGATAAGAACATTGCCATTAACTTCGACTCAAAAATATCTAAAGATGTTTTAACCAAAGTAAATTTTGACTTTATCGGAGTTCGTAAGAAGTTTTACATCATTTCTTCAATTGTTATTATAGTTGGTATAGGTTCTCTTTTTGTCAGAGGATTGAGTTATGGTGTTGATTTCTCTGGTGGTCGCTCTTATGTGGTAAGGTTTGATCAGGATATTAATACTGTTGAAATGCGTTCAGTACTCACTGACTTGTTTGATGAAGCACCTGAAGTAAAAACATTTGGTCCCAGCAATCAGGTTAAAATTACGACTACATTCCTTATTGATGATGAATCTACAACAGCTGATTCATTGGCAGAAAGGAGATTGTTTGAAGGTATCCAGGAATTTTTTGCGACACCCATTACATTCAGCGAATTTGTATCTGACGATGATGATAAAATTATCGGCAGGATGAGTTCGCAAAAAGTAGGACCAACTGTTGCGGCTGACATTAAACGGGGAGCAGTTATCAGTGTAACTATAGCTCTTATAATTATCTTTATGTATATAGCCGCCAGGTTTAAGAAATGGCAGTTTGGTGTGGGAGGTCTTACAACATTGGCTCACGACTCAATGATTGTTATTTCACTTTATTCGTTGCTATACAATATAGTGCCGTGGACTATGGAAATTGACCAAACGTTTATTGCGGCAATTCTAACCATTATAGGTTATTCGGTAAACGACACGGTAATTATTTTCGACCGTATTCGTGAAAACACCATGCTTTATCCTAAACGCGATTTGAAAACCAATATCAATAACGCCCTAAATGCAACGCTTTCACGTACATTTAATACTTCAGGTACTACCATAGCAGTATTATTTATCATCTTCCTGTTTGGTGGTGAAGTGATTCGTGGGTTTGCTTTTGCACTTATGATGGGTGTTGCAATTGGAACCTATTCTTCGTTGTTTAATGCTACTCCTATTGCGTATGATTTGATTACAAGTCAGCAAAAGAAGAAAATAAAAAAATAAAACCCATGGTTATATAAATTTTATGGATAGCCGTCACCAAACAGGGGCGGCTATCTTTTTAAAATAAGACTAAAAATTGTCATCAAAAGGATATTTATTGAATCCTTTGTTATAAATTTGTTTCGTAAATACTTGTTATGAATATCCCTGTTTTTTCCATATTACTTTTTGGTATCAGCGGCGGTGAAATTTTTATCATCGTGCTACTGATACTGGTTTTCTTCGGACCCAAAAGAATACCCGAAATTGCTCGCACGTTAGGTAAAGGAATTAACGAAATAAAAAAGGTTCAGCGTGATATTAATGCTGAGATTAATCGCTACTCCGACGAACTTGAAAAACCGGTAAAACAGGTTCAGGAAGATATTGAAGGATTTAGTAAAGACTTAAATAAGGCTACCGATATAAAGTCTGATAATGATGCACCTTCTGATATTCAGGAAAATGAAAATAAAAACAAACCTGAAATAACTTCAGATGAGGATTTGCCATATCCTTACAGTCAGAATTATGATGATCCGGAAGAACCATCAGACAGCCAACAGTCTGCTGATGATAAAGAAAAACCATCAGATAGCGAACAGTCTGCTAATGATAATGAAAAATAACAAAACCGAAATAATATTTTGCAATTTTGCGCTTTACTTTGCGTTTTAAATTACATCTGTTAGTTATTAAAATACTTTCTAAAAGGTTTTCTATAAATTTTTTAATACTTCCTCCTTTTTTATGAAGAAACTGTTCTTCCTATTTACCGTCTCTTTGTTTTTTTTCTTGTTGCCGGATAATGCTGAAGCACAAAACCGCCGCCTGGAACGTGCAGATCAGGCATTTGAACTTCGCCAGTACAGCAAGGCTGTAGAACAGTACCGCAGAGCATATAACCGTGTAAGAAGAAAAGACAGGAGAGAAGGAGTAAGAATTTTATACCAGCAGGCATTGTGTTATAAGTATCTGAATGACAACCGACGGGCAGAAGTTTTCTTTCGTCGCGCTGTCAGGGGAAATTATCCTGATCCGATAGCCATTTTTTATAAAGCTGATGCCATGATGAAAAATGGCAAGCATGAACTGGCCCTTGAACAATTCAAAAGATACAAAGAAAAAGTACCCGACGACTGGCGTGGAGACTGGGGTATTCGTTCTGTTGAGTTAGCTATGGAATTATTGGACAATCCCGGATTGTATGAAGTAAGCTATGATAGAGTTATTAATTCAAGGCAGGATGATTTTGCTCCAGCGTTTGGAGATCAAAGGGGAAGTATTCTGATTTTTACATCATCGCGTGATGGAGCAGTTGGGTCTAAAACAGATCCATGGACTGGGCAGAATTTCACATCGCTCTATGTTACTTATCTGGATAGAAGAGGGCAATGGGGCAATCCTGCCCTGCTTGACAATGGCCCTGTAAATACAGAATTTAACGAAGGTGCACCTTCGTTAAATCTTGCAGGTACTGATATGTATTTCACACGTTGCCAGTCATTACCCGATAAAGAACTGGGTTGTCGAATTTTCCGCTCAGAAAGGCGTGGTGCTGAATGGGGCGCACCCACTGAACTCAATCTTATTTCTGATAGTACAATTTCTGTTGGCCATCCCGCAATTAGCCCCGATGAAATGAGTTTATATTTTGTTTCCGATATGCCCGGAGGAAAAGGAGGTAGAGACATTTGGGTTGCTGAACGTGAAAGGGCAGGAGGTGAGTTTGTAAACCCTCGTAACCTTGGCCCGGAAATAAATACCCCCGGAGATGAAATGTTCCCTTATATAAGAGAGGACGGAACATTGTTTTTTGCATCTAATGGTCATCCCGGTTTAGGTGGCCTGGATATTTTTTATTCTGTTCGGGGCCCCGATGGCTGGAGTGAACCTGTTAATTTAGGAACACCCATTAATAGTGAGGCAGATGATTTTGGTATAGTCTTCAGAAGTGGCACTGAATCCGGATTCTTTTCTTCCAACCGCACCGAGAGAGGATCAAGAGGAGATGCAATCTTTACATTTATGATTCCTCCGGTTGAATTTACTATGGCCGGTACAGTCCGGGATGACAGTACAAAACAAGTACTTGCCGGTGCACAGATACAGTTAATCGGTTCAGATGGTTCCTTTGCTCAGGCTGAGACTAACCAATCGGGCGAATATTTCTTTGACAAAGCCCGAATAAGAGAAAATACTACCTATGAAATCCTTGTGAGTAAGGAGAAATACTTTAACATTAGGAGTCAGCAATCAACAATTGGAATTGAAAGAAGTCGTGACTTTGTAAATGACTTCTTCCTTGAGCCGATTCCTGATGAACCCATTGAATTGCCTGAGATTCTATATGAATTTGCAAGGTGGGAACTTTTACCACAATACCAGGATTCGCTCAACGGTCTTATTACAACTCTTCAGGATAATCCTGAAATTGTTATTGAGCTGGCATCACATACCGATAGCAGGGGTACTGATGCAGTAAATGATACATTATCGCAACGAAGAGCTCAGTCAGTTGTTGACTATCTGATTGAACGCGGTATAAATCCTGCCAGGCTTGTAGCTGTGGGTTATGGTAAAAGAGTACCCCGAACCATTGAAAGAACCATGATAAGAGATGGATTCCGGTTTGAAGCCGACGTAGTACTTACCGAAGAATATATCAACAGTCTTCCAACAGAAAGGCACAGAGATGTAGCCCACCAATTAAACCGAAGGACAGAGTTTAGGGTAATTGGCGAAGATTTTGATCCGGGAGATGCCCGAAGAGAAGAAAGACCTGTGCAAATTAGAGATCGATAATAAATATAAAATAAAACTGCATCCCTGGTATCTTAAATATCAGGGATGCTTATTTTTGCAGAAAAATATTTTGCAATGGCAGATAACTTAAAATATAACAGACGCGGAGTTTCCGCAAGCAAGGAAGATGTGCATAAAGCTATAAAAAACCTTGACAAAGGACTTTTTCCAAATGCATTTTGCAAGGTTATTCCCGATATTTTAGGTGGTAATCCTGAATTCTGCAATATAATGCATGCTGATGGTGCCGGTACCAAATCATCACTGGCATATATTTACTGGAGAGAAACCGGTGATATTTCGGTTTGGAAGGGAATAGCGCAGGATGCGATTGTAATGAACCTTGATGATCTGCTATGTGTAGGAGTTACTGATCAAATTCTTTTGTCTTCCACAATAGGACGAAATAAACACTTGATTCCCGGAGAAGTTATAGCGGCAATTATTAACGGAACTGAGGAGTTTATTGAGAAAATGCGCAAACATGGCGTAAACATTATTTCAACAGGAGGGGAAACAGCCGATGTGGGTGATCTTGTTAAAACCATCATAGTTGACTCAACAGTAACCGCCAGGCTGCCGCGAAAAGATATTATTGCAAATGATAAAATTGCTCCTGGTGATGTAATTATCGGGATTGAATCCTTCGGAAAAGCAAGGTATGAAGATTCTTACAACGGAGGCATGGGAAGCAATGGACTGACTTCGGCCCGCCATGATGTTTTTTCGCGTGTGTATGCTGAAAAGTATCCCGAAAGTTATGATAACTCCCTGGATAAAGATGTGGTTTATACCGGAAGCAAGCTACTTACCGATAAAACAGATACTCCGGAAAGCATAGATGCAGGAAAGCTGGTATTGTCACCCACCCGCACTTATGCACCTGTTATGGCTGAAATTCTGAAGCACTTCCGGAAGGAAATACATGGATTAATTCATAACAGTGGTGGTGCCCAAACCAAAGTTCTCAATTTCATTAACGATATGCTGATTGTTAAAAACAATCTGTTTGAAACCCCTCCGTTATTTCGAATGATACAGGAAGAATCAGGAACTGACTGGAAGGAAATGTTCCAGGTATTTAATATGGGTCACAGGATGGAGATTTATCTTGAAGAAAAATATGCATCTGAGATAATAGATATTTGTAAGTCATTTAATCTAAATGCCCAAATAGTAGGTTATTGCCAGCATGATAAGGGTAAAAAACTACTTATTGATTCAATACATGGCAAGTTTAGGTATGAATTGTAATGCCGTTGATTTTTTGTAATTTTGCAGGCTGTTTTAATGATTGAATTTGGATTGTATTTCTTTTCTGATCCCGAATCAGAAATTTCAAATTGATAAAAAATATGTTGCTAGAAAAACTTGAAGCTATAAATAACAGGTTTAAGGAGGTTTCGCAATTAATAACCGATCCGGATATTATTGCAGATATGAAGCGCTATATCCAACTCAACAAGGAGTATAAGGATTTGGAAGAGATTGTTGATGTATATCATGAATATAAAAATGTAACAGATAATATTAAGTCGTCCAAGGAAATCCTTTCCAATGAAAAAGATGAAGAGTTCCGCGAAATGGCAAAAATGGAACTTGATGAGCTTTCAGAAAAGAAGGAAGATCTTGAAGATAAGATAAAGATCATGCTTGTGCCTTCCGATCCTCAGGATGGGAAAAATGCTATTGTTGAGATCCGTGCCGGAACCGGGGGGGATGAAGCTGCAATCTTTGCCGGTGATCTTTTCCGTATGTATACCAAATTTTGCGAGAAAAAGGGCTGGAAAACCGAGATTGTTGATATGAATGAAGGTACATCGGGAGGATTCAAAGAAATTGTTTTCAACGTTTCCGGCAATAAAGTTTATGGAACACTCAAGTATGAATCGGGAGTACACCGTGTGCAGCGTGTTCCGCAGACTGAAACCCAGGGCCGCGTGCATACTTCCGCTGCTACGGTTGCCATTCTTCCTGAAGCCGATGAGTTTGATATTGATCTTAAGATGAGCGATGTCAGAAAAGATACTTACTGCTCATCAGGACCCGGAGGGCAATCAGTAAATACTACTTATTCAGCAATCAGGCTTACACACGTGCCATCGGGTATTGTTGTTACCTGTCAGGACCAGAAATCGCAGATCAAGAATTTTGAAAAAGCCCTGAAGGTACTTCGCACAAGACTTTTTGATATGGAATATAAAAAGTATCTTGACGAAATTGCATCACAACGTAAAACCATGGTCTCAACCGGCGACCGCTCAGCAAAAATTCGTACATACAACTATCCCCAGGGCAGGGTTACTGATCACAGGATAAGTTTAACCTTGTACAATCTTTCGGCAATTATGGACGGTGAAATACAGGAAATAATTGATGCGCTGCAGGTTGCCGAAAATGCTGAGAAACTCAAAGAAGGTGTTGCATAATTTTCTTCCCATGAACTATGAAAAACTTGTTAGCCTCATAAAAGAAAAGAAATCCTTTCTTTGTGTCGGGCTTGATTCAGACCCTGATAAAATACCTGCCTTTTTGAATAATTATGATGATCCTGTATTTGAATTCAACAAAAGGATCATTGACGCCACCTTACCCTTTACTGTTGCCTACAAACCCAACATGGCATTTTATGAAAGTTCAGGTAGCAAAGGGTGGATGAGCCTGGAAAAGACCATGAAATACATCAATGGTCTTAATCAGGCTGTTTTTACCATTGCAGATGCCAAAAGAGGAGATATCGGTAACTCGGCATCTCGCTATGCAAAAGCTTTTTACGAAACCTTGGGCTTTGATGCAGTAACTGTTAGTCCATATATGGGTCATGATTCTGTTCAACCGTTTCTTAACTATAAAGATAACTGGACCATCATTCTTGCACTTACATCCAATAAAGGTTCAGATGATTTTCAGGATTTACATCAATATGATCGAAACAAGCGAGGTGAAAAACTTTTTGAAACTGTAATTAAAAAATCATTAACATGGGAAAACAGCCGGCAAATCATGTTTGTTGTGGGTGCCACAAAAGCTGATATGCTGGGTAAAATAAGAGAAATAGCCCCTGATTCATTTTTTCTGGTGCCGGGTGTAGGTGTACAAGGAGGAAGTCTTAAAGATGTTTCAAATGCAGCTCTTAATAAAGACTGCGGATTACTTATCAATGCCTCCCGGAGCATAATTTTTGCATCAACTGATGAGAAATTTGATCTGGCTGCTGCTTTTGAAGCTTCAAAATTGCAAAAAGAAATGGAATGGCTTTTAAAACAAAAAGGAATTATCTGAAACTATATAACTAATGAAAAACGGGTTCGCTAAATCAGGAACCCGTTTTTTTTATCTGTTTAATCCAGCAAAGTAACCCAGCCATGTGTATCAGGTTCTTCACCATATTGAATAGCTTGTAATTTGTTGTAAAGCTTTTCAGATACCGGGCCTGCTTTTCCATCTTTGCAGAATTCATAAGTATGACCGCTTTCCCGGTCTACAATTTTTTTAATGGGTGAAATGATTGCTGCAGTACCACAAGCTCCTACTTCTTCAAAATCAGCCAGTTCTTCAACTGCGACAGGTCTGCGTTCTACTTCCATACCCATGTCCTGAGCCAATTGCATAAGACTCTTATTGGTTATTGATGGCAAAATGGAATCAGACTTTGGAGTTATATATTTATTGCCTTTAATTGCAAAAAAGTTTGCCGGTCCAGCTTCATCTATATATTTTTTTTCTTTTGCTTCAAGGAATAGTACTGCTGCAAAACCTTCTGCTTTGGCTCTTTCACTGGCTTTCAGGCTTCCTGCATAATTTCCACCTACTTTTATAGCTCCTGTACCCAGGGGTGCTGCCCTGTCAAAATCTCTTACAATCTGAATGGTTACCGGGTTAAATCCTTCTTTGAAATAGGGGCCCACAGGTCCTACAAATACCATAAAAAGATATTCTTTTGCAGGGTTAACACCTACCTGAACACCAGTGCCGATGAGTAAAGGTCTGATGTAAAGTGCAGCTCCATGTCCGTAAGGCGGTACATATTTCTCATTAAGTTTTACTGCTTCAACCACCAATTTGTAGAAGATGTCATCAGGTACTTCTGCCATAAGAATACCCTGCGATGACTGGCGCATGCGTGCCGCATTGTCCTTCCAGCGGAAAAGTCTGATTTTTCCATCTTTTCCTCTGTAGGCTTTCATTCCTTCAAAGGCCTCCTGCCCATAATGTAAACAGGTTGCCGCCATATGTATGTTTACATATTCAGAAGAGGATACTTCCATCTCGCCCCACTTGCCATCGCGATAGTAGCAACGAACGTTGTAATCTGTCTTGAAATAGCCAAAAGGAAGCTTGGCCCAGTCTAAATTTTGCATAACTATTCGGTTTATTTATATATTATAAATTAGATTGCATCAGTTGCTAAATTATAACAATCTTTTCAATTAAATTGAAAAAAAGGGATTAATCTGTAAGGTTTATTGAAGAATTGTTTTAAGTTTCACATTTGTTAAGTTAACATCTATTTCTAAGAAAAAATAATGGCAAAAAAAAACGTGAGGTGTCTGCCTCACGTTCTTTTTAGTTCTTTATACTGGAATTTATTATTTCTATTAGTTTATTTTCATCAATGGGCTTGGATACATAGTCGTCCATACCTGCATTAATGAATCTTTCTCTATCGCCGGGGATTGCATATCCGGTAATTGCTATAATTGGTATGTGAGAACCATCATTATTA
>SKSE01000043.1 GCA_007118135.1 Bacteroidales bacterium
CCATATAACTGATGGCTTTGTTAGCTTTTTCCTTGTGAAGCAACGTACTTAATTTCACAAGAATTTCAATATTGATATCACCTTCATCAGGCTTTGGTTGCCTGTCCGATACTATGGCAGGAGCAGTATGTTTGATTTCTGCCGGCTCCGGCAAGTAAGATTTTATGAGTCTGTAAAGTTCCTTAGGATTGAAAGGCTTGCATATCAATTCATCCATTCCGGCTTCTTTGACAGTATCCTTCACCTCCCCGGGCGCTGCTGCACTGAGTGCAAATATGGGCACTCTTGAATAGTAATCTGAAAGTTTCCTGAGTTTGCGTGTGGTTTCAAAACCATCAATGCCCGGCATCTGAAGATCCATCAGGATAAGGTCAAAGTCATGACGGGTAGCCATTTGCATGGCTATGTAACCGTCTTCGGCAATATGAAGCTTGCACTTCCATTTGTCAAAGATTTTTTTCGCTACCATGATATTCATGACATTGTCCTCCACCAGCATGATATTGTATCCTTCCAGGCTCAGTGAATCAAGTCTTTCAGGTATTTCTTCCTTTTTTTGCGCTTCATCCTGCCTGTATGGGAAATCAATTTCAAAAGAGAACAACGAGCCTTCATCGGGTTTGCTTTCCACCGCGATCCTGCTATTGTGCATGAAAAGTAAACTTTTCACAATTGCCAGACCAAGCCCGGTACCACCATATTTGCGAGAGGTTTCAGAACTTGCCTGGGTAAATACTTCAAACAGCGATTCAATCTTGTCGGCATGTATTCCAATGCCGGTATCTTTTACACCAAAGTATAACTTACAGCTATCATGGTCGCGGTTTTGCTGACGAACTATGAGCTTGACTCCTCCCTTTTCCGTGAATTTGACGGCATTGGATATAAGATTCTTTAAAACCTGTCCCAGCCTGAGGGGATCGCCCATAATAACCTGTGGAATGTTTTCATCGAAATCGAGCTCTAATTTGATTCCCTTTTCCTGTGCGCGCAAAAGATTGGTGTTAAGAATCTTGTTCAGGTAGTCGTGGGTGTTAATGGGTATACTTTCCAGCTCAAGTTTACCGGCCTCTATTTTAGAATAATCAAGAATATCATTTACAATACTGAGAAGATCGCGTGCAGAGAATCCAAGGATTTCAAGATTTTCCTTCAGAGCAGGATCTTCAGCTTCGTTAATCAGCATATCGGCCATTACGATAATTGCATTTAAGGGTGTGCGTATCTCATGGCTCATGACCGAGAGGAAATCTGATTTGGCTTTGGCTGCTGCTATGGCTTCTTTACGGGCAGCAATGATTTCTTCTTCGTAGTTTTTACGGGAAGAAATATCAAGAGAAGTTCCAAAGAATCCGGTAACTTTACCATCCTTTTTGATAGGTTTAACAGTGGCTTCAATATAAGTAATTTCATCGTCAGGTTTAATAGCCCTGCATTCGTATTTTGCATAACCTTCGCTTCGAGCCGTTTCTATAGCAGATAGTACCTGTTCCCTGTCATCAGGATGGATATAATTATAAAAGTCTTTGCCATAAGGTGCTCCTTGTGAAGGATCGAGCCCGTATTGCTCAAACATCTGATCCGTCCATTGTGCAGTTTCATTCTCAAAATCAACAGACCAGTTACCGAACCCGGCCAATTTCTGAGCATCCAGGAGTTTATCGCCGGCATCACGTAGTTTCATCTCAATAGCTTTCTGATCGGTAACACAGTTCCAAACACTCAAAACGGCGGCATCTCCTGTAGCAGGGAGTTTAATGGGTACTTTGGAGTATTGAAAATATCGCTCCCTGTTTTCAATGGGGTCAAAAAACTTTTCTTCCCGGTGAATCTCTTTCCCTTGTTCAATAACCAGTTTATCTTCATGGATACTGTTCTCCATGGCTGTGCGTGGTGAATCCAGTTCGGTTTCGGTTTTTCCTTTTATGTCACGCGGATGTTTCCCCAGGTAATCGGCAAATGCTTTATTAACATGATGATAACGATTCTGCAGATCTCTTACATAGACAAACTGAGGCACATGATCCATGATTTCCCTGAGAAGCTTTTTGCTGCTAAGCAGAGCTTCACCTGATTTTTTCCTTTCCGAGATGTCATTTTTTACTGCCAGAAAATTCAGGATGGTGCCACTTTCATCCATTATGGGGCTGATGGTAACCTCTTCCCAGAATAATTCGCCGTTTTTCTTTTTGTTGAGAAGCTCTCCTTCCCATTTCACACCCATTTTTATGATTTTCCACATTTTTTCATAAACCTCAGTTTCATGCTCACCTGATTTTAAAATGCGGGTATGTTCTCCATATACTTCTTTGAAAGTGTAACCGGTCTTTTCTTCAAATGCCGGGTTAACAAATTCAATTTTTCCCTCAGGATCAGTAATTACAATAGTGTTTGCACTTTGGTTTACCGCTGCACTGAATAATTGTGATTTTTTGCGTAGTACTTTCTTTTCCTGCCTTTCTTTGCTCAATTCCAGCATTATGCCAAACTCTTTTGCGCTGACAGGCATTTTAATTATATTTTCAAAAAAGTGCGCATTACGACTATATTGGTATAATGATTCATTTTCGGGTTCTGCAATTATACAAATGGAATTTTCATATCCTTCAATGATTTCAAGAATTTGTTTGAGCTGAGACTTATGTTTTTCCTTTAATTCTAAAACAATTATATTGCTCAGGCTATCTTCGGGGATTTGCTTTTCAGAAAAAGATGAACCCAATGGCAGGCATTTGTCCCTGGATTCCTCAAGGACATGGGTGATGGTTTTACAAAAACCGGTACTGGAAAAAAATACCGTCAGATTGTATTTTTTCATGGGTCATGAATTAATTAAAAGAGAGAAACTTTAAACATACTACGACTACTACAGGCAAAAATAATTTTATCTAATGAGAAATTTTTCAATATTTCACGTAAATAATTATCCGGGGACCATGTATAATACATGTTCAGTGAATAATCATTTTATGTATATGCATACGAAATCAAGTAGAAAAGGTTATTGCGGATATTGCGGAAATAATATTTGCTGATTCATTAAAACAAAAAAGCCCCTGAAAGATATCAGAGGCTTTTTTACGTTGACCGACTAGGATTCGAACCTAGACAGGC
>SKSE01000275.1 GCA_007118135.1 Bacteroidales bacterium
ACCCGAATCAAAATCATACTTCAACGCTAAGCCCAGTAAAGAACCAATTCCGGTTTGGTTGTCAATTGCAGTAGATGAAATACCATCAAAATCAAAAAATAAACCCGCGTTGACGAAAAAGTATTTTAAAAAATTTACCCTTAAAGTCAACGGAACATTTACAAGTGAAAAATTTTCTTTTCTGGGAGAATTATCCATATCAGGTGGTAAATTGGGTCGAATGATGATATGATGTCTGGAATATTCTATGCCGGTCTCACCTTCCAGCCAATTGGTAAATGGATAAACATAGTTGATTCCTATGGTATAAAAATAATCCCCGTCATAACTGGCGTCCCCATCCAGTAAATCAAACCTGATTACATCATTCTCTCCAAACGAAGAAAACGAAATACCAATCTTTCCCTTTAGGACCTGTGAAGAATCATTCTGGGCAAATACAAATTGCAAGTTGATGAAAACAAGCGATACAACAATAAGTAAAATCTTTTTCATTTATCAGGTTTGCAATAGTGTTAAATTTTACTCAAAAAAATATACAAGTCCTTTATTTCCAACAAACTCATACCGGTATCCCCATTTTTAATCCCTAAAATGATATTGCCATTTGGCATCAACTCATCGAGGCCCCAAATATATACTACTTCTAAAAATATCTTTCAAAAAGTTATTAACAAAAAATCGACATTTATCAACTTTTAGGCGCTAGAATTAAAGGTTTGATGGATTGATAAGGAATTAGAAAGGTAGAAGAGATGAAACATTGAAAGGTTTATGGGTTGATGAGTTGATATTCTTCCATTTGGCTGGATTGTCATGGTCTTCGCCGGAAGCTACATAATATGACATATTTGAGGGTAAACCATCAGGGGAAGATACCCTTAACATAGTCCGGGCACGAACTGAAGTCGTACCCGGACGAATAAATCTGTTTTGCCCTTGAACTATTCAGGAATGTCCAGTTTATAGCGATTTTGCCTACAATCCCAGACCTTGAGCACAAAAATCAAAAACTTACTTCAACCCATCCTCAGTTCAGCATCAGCTGCTGTTGGTAGTTATTCTTCTGTTTCATCAGAAATTTTATGGGTGATTATTTCTACATTCAGCTCAATAAGTTTAGCTTTATATATAAAAAAAATTAATCAAGAAGAAAATCAGTTTTCATCAAGTAAAATGAATTTTGTTTGTCCGGGGTGTTTGGCTTTAAGATCTTCCCATTTTTCTCTGGTGGTTTTTTTGACTTCACTTGTTAGTGTGTTTTTAACAATTACCTCTCCTTCTTCAAGCTTTCCATAACGCTTGCCGGAAATATTTACATTAATAATCTGTTCAAGGAGTTCATTTGTTTTTTGCTGGTTTTTTAAAATATTATTGACTTTCCAGTACCATAACCAAAATCCCCTGACCAGGATCAGTATAAGAATAAAAATAATCAGTGTAATTATTGTTTCACCAAAATAGGTGTTTAAAATTATAGTTGCTAATGTTGCTTTCATAATATAATCATCTTATGTTTTTATTCAAATTGATCCATTAAATCTCGTCCAAATGTTTTACCATCATCTGGTGGAATTTTATTTACTTAATTTTGAAATTCTTCGATTGACTTAAACTTCATCTTTTTGTATTTAATTATTGATCTTATAACACCCCCCCCAAAAAAATATATACCACTTCCCCCAATACTTCCCCAAAAGTTATCAGGAGAAATCGAAACTTATTAACTTTTGGGTTGGGGATCAGGAGGTTAGTGGGTGATCGAGTTTGAGAAATGACAAGGTTAACTCAAATTATCTGAAGATTTCAGGGTTCATCATATTCCGTAGAGTCAGGTAAAATAAGCTCACCGCGGACCGGAAGAATATCTTTCAGGGTAAAGTTCACCAACTGAATAATAGAAAAATTATTGAAACATTCCCGGCCGCCAATTAAATTCTGCTTTTCTTAGTCTGTCCATTATTGCTTTTCCAATTCCTCTGTCAATCACCGGTTCTGCTATTATTATTTCAATATCATTATCATCTTCAAAAGCATGCATGGCCTCAAACATATTTACAGCATAATCCTTTAAATCTTTTCTATCTGAAACTCTTATTATTTTCCGGTAACCGTTTTCCAATTCTCCTGAAAATGAGATAAGACCTGCTTTTAGTTTGTCAATTTTTAAATTATTATTATGTGCAATTAAAAACATCTTCCCGGGACTATAATGTGATTTAAGCATTCCCGGAGCAGATAATTTTTGAATTTCAGAATTACCATCGAAAGGTAGTATGGTTTCTAACTCTTCTTTAGTAATAATTCCATTGCGAAGTATTTGAAACCCAAAATCAGTAAGGTTTATTATGGTGGATTCTAACCCCACGGTAGTTTTGCCCCCATCAATAATATAATCTACGTTGGGGAGCTGCTTTTTAACATGAGCCGCTGTTGTCGGGCTAATGCGCCCAAATTTATTTGCACTGGGTGCAGCAATCGGGCAATCCGATATGCGTATCAGTTCCAAAGCTATTTCATTGCCCGGCATTCTGATTCCTGCTGTAGGCAAGCCTGACGTAACAATATCAGGTACAATATTGCTTTTAGGTAATACCATGGTTAAGGGACCCGGCCAGAATTTCTCAGCTAACTTGTAAATTCTTTCATCCGTGCTCAGAACAAGTTTTTCCAATTGAGCAATACTGGCAATATGCATAATAAGCGGATCAAAAGAAGGACGTTCTTTGAGTTCAAATATTTTTGCAACTGCCAATGGATTTAATGCATTGCCTCCTAATCCGTATACTGTTTCAGTCGGAAATGCAACCAGTTTTCCTTCCTGAATATACTTTGCAGCTTTTTCTATATCGCTGAAATTTTTCATTTATTTCTTTATGTTAAACCATGCTGTTCGGCGAAGTTATTCACTTTCGGTGAAAAAAACTATCGCAGGTCCAATCCCGATTTCTTTCATAATTGTCCAGGTAAGTGCACCTGTTAATTTAGAAGCACAGACCTTAAATCACCATGCCAGCAGTTATATAAACTTAAATTTGGTATAAATCACTGTTATATCATCAAGGGCAAGGATGCTATAATGATAAATGTCCGCTACT
>SKSE01000220.1 GCA_007118135.1 Bacteroidales bacterium
AATTTATTCCCAATTTGACGAACTACCTCTCCCCTTTTAGGAGCAGGTATTTCACGCCATACCTTAAAAGCTTCCTGTGCCTTTTGTATTACGGTTTCATAGTCTTCCAATGAAGCGGTTTTTACGCTGGCAATAGGTTTGTTATTAATTGGTGAAACTGAAATATTTTCTTTTCCGTTGGCGGTAAGCCAGTTACAACCGGTGCTTATTCCTGAGTTTAATGTCTCTAAACCCAGTCGGTTCAGGATTTCTGTCATAATAAATGAATTTAATTTTAACTTAGTCTTTCCAGATAAAATTTATAGCAGATGTAAAGTTAGCACTTTAAAAAATTTTCAAAGGACTAAATTTTGGTAGATATTACAATATTTTAAATGTTTTTAAAATCACAACCTTTTCATTAAACATCTCCCTTCTTTCTTTCTCAATTTCTCAATTTCTCAATTTCTCAATTTCTTAATTTTTCACTTTCTTATTTTCTAACTATATAACTTTCCACTTTTATTTTCGTTAATTTACTGCTTATTCATTTTCTCATTTTCCATTTTACACTTTAACTCAGGGGATTTTTTACTAATTTTGGCACCCTGAAAAATGATCATGAAAAGAAACTTCGAAAAAAAACCTATTAGCTATTCTATTGCTCTCATGCATAAACCATTGTTTATTATATGGTTTCTTTTTCTTCTATTACCTTCCTGCATCAATGAAGAAATCTGTGAGGATGTTAGCACAGTGCCTGTAAGAATCGGGTTTTACTTTGACGATCAAGATGCAGATCAACCCATATTACTTGCCTTTGATAGTTTAAAGGTACAAGGTCTTGGCAATGATTCAATAATTTATGATTACCGTTATAATGTAAGCCGTATTGAATTACCGCTTAACTCTAACGACCAAAGCTCAACATTTTTATTCTATTATCCCGGACCACCTGAAATAGCTCATTTATTAGTTGACACCGTTCAGTTTTTTTATGAAGTTAACCCTACACTTATTTCTATGGAGTGTGGCTTTGTAAGTTTTTTTGAGCTTATTGAAGTAAAACACAGTAGTTTTTTTATTGATAGTATAGCAATTGAGGATAAATTAATCATCAACAACTTTGAAGAACATATTAAAATATTTCCTTTGGTTGATATTGACGACCTTTAGTGTTGCTCTCTACGCTCAGGATGAAAACAAGACCGATACACTTGAAAGGGATTTTGAGATTAAACCTTTTGTACGGTTAGGCCTGGATATTTCAGCCATTGGCAGAAGCATATATGAACCGGAAGTAAGGCAATTTGAGTTTTCTCTTGAATCAGAGATTTTAAGAGACTGGTTTCTTAATCTTGAAGGAGGCATAATGCAGGTAAGATCGGAACAAGAAACTTTTAGTTATTCATCAAATGGTTATTTCATACGCACCGGGGCAGACGTAAACCTGTTAGGTAGACCTGATGAGTTTCAAAATGACCTTGTACTTTTGGGTTTGCGATATGCTTACAGTTTTCTCCAACATGAATCACCATACTATTTCCTTGAAAACCCATACTGGGGCGAACATTCAGGCAGTATACGTCAAACCTCTTACCACACCCACTGGGTAGAGCTCGTTGCAGGTGTAAGAACCGAAGCTTTTAACAATCTTTTTTTAGGCTGGATGCTCAGAACCAGGATACCTCTTTTCAGAACAAGAGAACCTGACATAGAGCCTTACTATATTCCCGGTTTCGGACATGGAAAAAGAAGTAGTCCAATTAGCATTCATTTTTCCGTTTATTACCGCTTTGGTCTGTAAAGATTTTATTTATGTGTAGCTTTTATGTACTCCAGTAAAATGGCATTCAGTTCTGAAAGACGCATCTCTGATAAGTAAAGCTTTTCGTTTATTTCCTGCAACTCCTCATTCTTTGCTTCTATGGTCTGGTAAGCTTTCTGAGCATCATCTCTTGCGGCTTGAAGCTCTTCAATCAATTCCTTTGTAGGTGAAATATCTTTAAAAACACAGAATAAACTCTCCTCTAATTTACCATCTGAATCCAATTGAGGTGTAAGCGTAATACTTACATGTTTATACCTTTGTTTATCAGTTTTCAAACTAATCTCCATTGTAAATCTTTCCCCTTCATTTAGCTTACCTGCAACATCCATGAGTTTTTCCATCTCCTTATTTGATGATAAAAACTGAGATAAATTTCGACCTTCCAGATCAGTTGTCTCAAAAATTTCACTCATTGCTTTGTTGCATAACACAAAATCATACGTAAGATCAATAATTCCGATGCCCTCGCCAAGCTTTTCTATGAAATTATATAGTTTATCTTCCTGCTCAGAAAGAGGAGAATAAACCTTTTTTGTTGAAGAAATTTGCCTGGTATGTATAATCACTTCATCCTTCATTATCAAGTCATTGAATTATCTCCTTTTGAAGATAGAAAGCATTATTGTCAATTTTGCATTGGCAAAAATCAACTTATAATAATGATTGCTAAACTTACTTACATAATTGCGAAATACTGTAAAAATTATTCAAAAAAGTATAAACTATTATTCTAAAGGATTTTTATCCGGTTTTTGTAAGACTTCAACCAAAGAATATGCTAGTCCGGGAATCAATAGAAAAACTAAAAGTTATTAACACGGTAGTTTAATTACATAAGTCAGTTTATCATAGGTAATATCTATTCATTTATTACCTGGTAAAATACCGTAAATTACGTATAACCTTCCGTACTTCTTTTTTTTATTTTTGAGCGCCACTAACATTTTTTAACATTGAGATTAACTCTTAATCCATATCAGAAAGCTACTGCACTCGGTATATTATTTTACCTGACTATTACATTCCATAACTATGCTTATGGTATTTCAAATGCAGATATAGTAACTTATTCCAGGACCAACAATATCTTATTTGTTATAAACGAAAAAGCAGGTTTACAAAACGAAACTGTAAATCACGTTATTCAAGTTGACCATGAGTATATTCTTTCTGCCTCCTTAAGAAAAATGCACCCGGATTATTGGTCAACTCAACTATCCAGACGAATTACCAATCTTGCTACCAACAACTATACACTTCTTGTTAACACGCGAAATTCAATTGAAA
>SKSE01000322.1 GCA_007118135.1 Bacteroidales bacterium
CCAATATTTACCATTTCTGCAAGGTTTGCTCCCTTACCTCCTAAGAGGTTGCGCATTGTGGTGTCACCATCGGCTCTTTTGCCTCCAAAATAATAAACCTTCTTGTTTTTTTCCATCGTTAGTTAAGATTTTGATCTGTCATCAATTAAATTAAATAAATATCAAATTTTCGTTTTATTCAAACATGCAATCAGGTATAATGTGTTAAAATTTGTTATAATATGCTGTTTTACTGCATGTTACACTAAATATGCCTGTAAAAAGAAGTACAAATTTAAGACTTTTTTTGGCTGTACAGATATCATTTACTTTAAATTTATATTTAATTGAGAGGCAAGACCTGTTTATGATTTGCTAATGAGTTATTTACGAAACCTGATTGGATAAATGCATTAAATCAACTTAGTAAGATATAGCAAAGGATTTCTTTGTATCAAGACTTTAATTCCTAAAAAGGGTGTAATTTTGTGCCTTAAAAACAGCAATCAACTAATATTTTATGGCAAAAGAGAAACCTTCAATTCCCAAAGGCACAAGAGATTTTTCTCCGGAGGAAATTGCCAAAAGGAATTATATATTTGATATTATTCGCGAGACCTATAATTTGTATGGTTTTAAACCTATTGAAACTCCTGCAATGGAAAACCTTTCTACTCTTATGGGCAAGTATGGTGAAGAGGGTGATCGTTTGATTTTCCGGATTCTCAACTCAGGAGATTTTCTCTCTAAAGCAAATAAAACAGATCTCAATGCAGGGGATTCTCAAAAAGTAAGTGCACAAATTTGCGAAAAGGCTTTGCGTTATGATCTTACTGTACCCTTTGCCCGTTATGTAGTTCAGCATCAAAATGAAATTACTTTTCCATTCAGGAGATATCAGATACAGCCTGTATGGCGTGCCGACCGTCCTCAGAAGGGGCGGTATCGTGAGTTTTTTCAGTGCGATGCTGATGTTATAGGAAGCGATTCGCTTTTCAATGAGTTTGAATTGGTGAAAATTATTGATCAGGTTTTTGATAAATTGGGAATATCTGTTACCGTTAAACTTAACAACCGGAAAATTCTTGCCGGAATTGCAGATTATATTGGTTTTGCTGACAAGATAACCGACATAACTACTGCCATTGATAAGCTCGATAAGATTGGTCTTGAAAAAGTAAATGAAGAGTTGAAAGACAGAGGCCTTACCGATACTGCGGTGGATGCATTGCAACCCGTTTTGTTGCTTCAGGGAGAAGTAAAGGAAAAACTTGCATCACTGCGTAACACGTTACAAACTTCTCCTACCGGGCTTAAAGGAATTGATGAGATGGAGGAGTTATTTACACTTCTGGAAGATTCATCCACAAAATGTAAAGTGGAGCTTGACCTGACCCTTGCCCGTGGTTTAAATTATTATACCGGAGCAATTATTGAAGTAAAAGCCAATGATGTGGCAATAGGAAGCATTTGCGGAGGAGGTCGATATGACGATCTTACCGGGATTTTTGGATTGCCCGGCGTTTCGGGTGTGGGAATTTCATTTGGTGCCGACCGCATTTATGATGTAATGCAGGAATCAGGTTTGTTCCCAGAGGGAGTTTTAACTTTCAGCAAGGTGCTGCTGGTGAATTTTGGCAAAGAGGAGCAGAGTTATGCTCAGAAAATATTGTTTAAATTGCGCGATGCTGGTATTTCATGTGAACTATATCCTGAAGCTTCCAAAATGAAAAAGCAGATGCAATATGCCGATAAAAACCTTATTCCTTTTGTGATAATTATTGGTAAGAATGAAATGGAGACCGGTAAACTGGCTGTCAAAAACATGAAAACCGGTGAACAGGTTATGATGGATGCTGAAACAATCGTAAGTTATCTCAATCAAAATCATAAATTGAGCAGAAACTGAGTTCTTCTAAGAAAAGAAAACTATCCGGCTGTATCTTTAAATAAAATATCAAAACACATTATGTACGTACATACTATACAACCTGATCATCTGGATTTTGAAGCGGTCAGAAAACTCATTTCTCAACCTTCGCAGCTTCGTCTCTCTGAAACTTCTGCTGATTTGATTAAAAATTGCAGGAGATATCTTGAAGAAAAAATTGAAAGTCAAACTGAACCTGTTTACGGTGTTACAACCGGATTTGGTTCACTTTGTAACCATAGCATTTCCAATGCCGACCTCAGTCAGTTGCAAAAAAATCTTGTAATGTCGCATGCCTGCGGAATGGGAGAGAGGGTACCCGATGAAATTGTAAGGATTATGTTATTCCTGAAGATTCAGTCTTTATCCTATGGTAAGTCAGGAATACAGTTAAAAACTATTGAACGTCTCATTGATTTCTATAATAATAATGCATTGCCTGTGGTATATTCTCAGGGCTCGCTGGGTGCATCGGGCGACCTTTCACCGCTAGCTCATTTGAGCTTGCCTTTGCTGGGATTAGGTGAAATGGTGTTTGAAAATAAAATTGTTTCAGCATCAGATGTTTATTCGAAATTCCGTTGGGAACCCATTGAACTGGCATCTAAAGAAGGTTTGGCATTACTAAATGGTACCCAGTTTATGGGAGCTTATGGCGTTTATATTTTGCTCAGAGCTTTTGAACTGGAAAAATGGGCCGATCTAACAGGAGCCCTTTCTCTTGATGCTTATGATGGCAGGATTGAGCCCTTTTTTGATCCTGTGCACCAAATCAGACATCATAAAGGACAAATTGACACCGCAAATAGAATAAGAAAGATTCTTGAAGGTAGCGAATTAATTTCAAGACCCAAGAATCATGTGCAGGATCCATATTCTTTCAGATGCATGCCACAGGTGCATGGCGCCAGTAAAGATGCCATTCGTTATGTAGCAGGAGTATTTGAAAATGAAATGAATGCTGTAACAGATAATCCTACAGTTTTCCCGGAGGAAGACCTGATTATATCTGCCGGTAATTTTCACGGACAGCCATTGGCACTGGCACTGGATTTTTTGGCCATTGCACTTGCTGAACTGGGCAATATCTCAGAGCGCCGGGTATACAGGCTTATTTCCGGAACACGGAAATTACCATCTTTTCTTGTAGCAAATCCCGGACTTAACTCAGGTTTTATGATTCCGCAGTACAGCGCTGCTTCAATTGTAAGTCAAAATAAGCAATATTGTACACCATCTTCAATAGACTCCATAGAGTCATCACAGGGGCAGGAAGATCATGTAAGTATGGGTGCTAATGGAGCAGTAAAAGCATTGAAAGTACTGGAAAATCTGGAAAAACTTCTAGCCATTGAGTTATTCAACGCAACCCAGGCAATTGAATTTCGTCGCCCTGAAAAAACCTCTCCGGTTCTTAAAAGATTAATAGCGGCGTTTCGAAAGCATGTTAACTTTGTGGAAGATGATACAATCATGTATAAAGAGATGCATAAGGCGCTGATTTTTATACAAAATAACCAGGTTGCTGGTTTTGGAATTTGATAATTCAAATTTATCTTGAAAAAACAAACATAAAACATTGTAATTTGTTTTATTAATGATTATTTTTGTTAGATTTGTAAGTCTAAAATTTATATGAACAGTTTTTTCTTATAATTACAAAATCCGGCAGGAAAATACATAGTAAATCAAATTAAAATGAACGAACTGGCCCAGGTTTCAAGCGAGAAAAAACGTCCTGTATTTCTCACTGTATTATGTGTTATTGCCTTTGTACATGTGGGTTTATCTATTGTAATAGGTTTATTTGGTACCATCACCACAAGCAATCCAACATGGTTTGAAACATCTGGTATTTTAGATATACTTGTTATGGGAGCTAAAGAGTTTGGATTGTTTTTTTCTTTGATAATGCTAATCCTTTCTATAATCGCTTTTTTTGGTATTATCCAGATTTGGAATCAGTTGAAGATAGGTGTCTGGACATTTTCTATACCCATGTTTCTTTTTATTTTGATACCAATGCTTACATTACCCATTTCTCGTTGGATTTTGCTGATTCCTAATCTCATTATTATTCCAGGTTTAATCATATTATTTATCTGGAATTACCGTAAGTTGGATTAATATACCGGTTTATCTGGGGTTTGGCCTTTCTTCTATCTGCCTAATCTGCTCAAATTGTCTGTCTTCTCTTTCCAATTGTCTTCTGTGTGCGGCACTAAGTGATCTTCTTTCAAGTTTGTAAAGGTCGGGTTGTCCTGCATTCACCCATGCGGTATACCAAAAATCGCCAACCGATTTTACTGCTCTTTGCATTTGTCTTTCCACCATTCCTTTCATGGCTTCATGCATGGCATGTGAGAATGTCCTGGAGTAAGTCATCTGGGCACTCTGGCCACGCATTTCATGCGCATATACCACATCTGAGGGGAGGTTTACCATCAGGCTGTCGAACACCATATAAATTGTATCTACTTTTGCGTGGCTTTCTTCTACCAGTTCCCATGCCCGATCAAGAGGTGAATCGATATATTCGGCTCTTCCCACAAAATAATTATAGGTGTCAGCATATAATTCAACCAGGCGACTTTCCCACAGTGCGTGTATACCGCGTTGTTCTGGTGTACGTCCGTTATAATATTTTGTACTATGAAGAGGAGTACACAGGTCGGAAATATAATGCCCAATATGAGTGGCATTGTATAAAATCCTATCCACATCTTCATCTTCAAAAGCGCGGGTTAACCGATGCATCATTACATTGACATGCCAGGGAAGTATTCCGTATTTCTGCAATGTATCTTCGGTATATTTCTCAACAGCATCATTCCACCTCCGGGGCATTGAATCAAATGGGTTTTCACCAAAATGATCAATATCAATGTAATGCCTTTGGGCTTCACCTACTACAGCATGTGCTCGTCGGTCAGGGTCAACGGACCTTTCTGTAACGTATTCTATGTGATGTTTAAAAAAACCTATCATTTCAGGTGGCAGTGTAAAAACCGCCATCCTGTTAATCTTTCGATGAGCAGCAAAACCAAAGGAGAAAACATCCAGGTGTGGTAAAAGCAGCAAGGAAAATGTCAACAGAAAAGAGATGATATGTTTGTTTCTCAATGACATAGGTATAAGTATATCATAATAAACAATTTGCATTTAAAATTCGAACCTAGGCGAAGCCCTTCTCAGCGAAGCTAAATCCGAACCGAGCCGAAGGCGAGCTCAGCGAAGCTAAATCATAAATCATAAATCATAAATCATAAATCATAAATCATAAATCATAAATCTATGCAATGTCCACTATTTCAATCCCCTTAAGCACCGGTACACATTGGTTAATGTTTAGCTGCATGCTATAATCCAAAATATCATCAAGGCCCATTTTGCGCAATCTGTGGCGGTGAGCGGCTTTCTCAATGTATTGCCTGGGATTACTTTTTGCTTCTTCCCACATATCAACACTGGCAATAGCCGAATCGCACATGGTATGAAAGTCGCCATTACCATTTTTGATGATATAATCAACTGCAGAGCCGGCAAATAGTGAATCTTCAAGTGAGAAACGGTTTTTCCATCCTGCACAGAAAATGATTATATTGCGTTTTTGCGCCGTTGCCCAGTTGCAGATTGCATCGCGATTGGAAAAAGCGCCCATGCATACCAAATTATCTCCTTTCTGTACCATCTTTATGGCCTGGGTACCATTGGTGGTATTCATCACAACGGTTTTATTCTGCAGACCAGGTTCCATAAAATTAAAGGGTGAGTTTCCAAATTCGGCACATTCCAGCTTTTTCCCATCCCTTTCACCCGAAACGATATAGCCTTTTTCCTTGTAAGCTATACTTTCTTCAATATCAGCAACCGGTATTATAGATTTTACCTTATTCTGAAAGGCCGCACAAATAGAAGTTGTAGCCCTGAATATATCTGTAATGATAACCACTGTATTATCCTTTTCAAACAATGGCCATGAAAGGGGTGAGAAACAAACTTCTACGCTGTATTTGCCTTTTTCGGAATACATGATTTATTTTGGGGTTTAGGGTTTGTGGTTCGGGGTTTGGGGTATTAGGGTATTGGAACTTTAAAACCTCATAACTCATACCTTATACCCCGTACCTTTTTCATCCCTGATAAAACGGTCTTTTTACAACAACTGCTTTAAGAGCTTTTCCGCGGATTTCAATAAATATTTCAGTTTCTCTTTTGGCAAATTCTGATTTTACATAAGCCATGCCAATGGGTTTTTTTAATGAAGGCGACATGGTTCCAGATGTTACTTCTCCAATGTTATTGCCATCAGCATCCAAAACCGGGTAGTGTTGACGCGGAATACCTTTATCTAATAATTCGAATCCAACGAGCTTGCGGGTTACACCTTCCTGTTTCTGCTTTTCAAGATTTTCCCTGTTAATGAAATTATTCCCGTCAACAAATTTGGTAATCCATCCCAGACCGGCTTCGATGGGCGATGTTGTGTCATTGATATCATTTCCATACAAGCAGAATCCCATTTCCAGTCGAAGGGTATCGCGGGCTGCCAGACCAATGGGTTTAATACCATATTCCTTACCGGCTTCCATTACCGCATCATAAATTTTTATGCCTTCTTCATTAGAAAAATAAATTTCGCAACCACCGGCTCCTGTATATCCTGTTGTTGAAACAAGCACATCCTTAATTCCTGCAAACTCAATCACCTTGAAAGTATAGAAAGGCATATCTTCGATAGCTTCGGATGTGAGTTTCTGCATGGCTTTTAATGCCAGTGGACCCTGGACTGCCAGTTGGGCTGTTTGGTCTGATGCATTTCGTAGTTCCGCTCCAACGGATTTGTTTTGTTCATTCAGCCAATTCCAGTCTTTTTCAATATTTGAAGCATTTACCACAAGCAGGTATTTTTCTTTAGAAAAATGATAAACCAGGAAATCGTCCACAATACCGCCTTTATCGTTGGGGAAGCAAGTATATTGAACTTTTCCCACTGAAAGTACTGCAATATCATTTGAACTCACTTTCTGCACCAGATCATAAGCTTTGGGTCCTTCTACCCATATTTCGCCCATATGGGAAACATCAAATACTCCAAGTGCTTCCCTTACGGTTTGATGCTCAATATTGATGCCTTCAAATTGTACAGGCATATAAAATCCTGCAAAGGGAACCATTTTTCCTCCCATTGCTTCATGCTTTTCTTTAAATATGGTGCTTTTCATCAGAACAGATATTTTATGAATTTGAAAAGTTAAAATGTAAGACCCACTTTAAAAAGTGGCATTTTTTTAAAGTGGGTAAAATTAATATAAAGAATAAAAAGCAGGAAATTTTTATCTTATCGAAAATCAATTTTCAAAATTATCTGATCTGTCCGTTACCATAAATAATGTATTTGGTGGAAGTAAGCTCTTTCAAGCCCATGGGGCCACGGGCGTGTAGTTTCTGTGTAGATATGCCAATTTCGGCCCCGAATCCAAATTCGAAACCATCGGTAAATCTGGTGGATGCATTTACATAAACTGCTGCTGCATCTACCTCTTGCAGAAAACGTTGAGCATTGGAATAGTTTTCCGTAACAATGCATTCAGAGTGGCTTGACCCATAAGTATTGATATGATTAATGGCCTCATCAAGCGATGATACAACTTTTACAGCCAGAATTAGGTCCAGATACTCAGTCGACCAATCTTCTTCGGTGGCAGAAATCGCAAAAGGAACCAGTTTTTGAACTGTATCATCACCCCTGATTTCCACGTTCAGGTTTTTAAGCTCATCACAAAGGGGAGGGAGTATCTTATCAGCGACTGAACTGTGAACCAGCAATGACTCCATAGCATTACACACCCCGGGTCTGTGCGTTTTGGCATTGACAGCAATTTTTTGCGCTTTTTGAAGATCAGCTGACTCATCGATAAAGGTATGGCAGTTTCCTACGCCTGTCTCCAATACAGGCACACTTGAATTTTCTACTACGGTTTGTATAAGTCCTGCACCACCCCTGGGAATCAATACATCAAGGTACTTATTCAGTTTCATCATGGCTACAGCACTTTCGCGGGAAGTATCTTCCACAAGTTGGATGGCGTCAACCGGTACTTTTTTATTGTTAAGTGCATCCTGGATAACCTTAACAATGGCTTTATTGGAGTTTATGGCTTCCTTACCACCTCTCAGAATAACTGCATTCCCGGTTTTCAGACATAATGCAAAAGCATCTGCTGTAACGTTAGGTCGTGCCTCATAAATAATCCCTATTACACCCAGCGGAACTCTGATCTGGCCTATTTGTAATCCGTTGGGTCTTTTTTTCATATACAAAACTTCTCCCACAGGATCATCGAGCCGGGCAACCTGTTCCAGTCCTTCAGCCATTGATTCTATCCTGTCTCTGGTTAGCCTGAGACGGTCCAATAGTGCTCCTTTTACATTATTGGCACTCGCTGCTTCAAGATCTTTTTGATTCTCGTTCAGAATAAATTCTGCCTCATTGATCAGTTCATCAGCGGCATGTTTTAATGCATTATTCTTTTGTTGGGTAGATAGTTGTGACAATTGGCCGGCTGCGTTTTTTGCCTTTATTCCTTTTTCAATCAATTCGTTCATATTTTATTTCATTTGTGAATAATTTCTGAATGTCTTGAATCTTTTCATCATCCTTTTGTTACAGATAAATCTGGAAGAAAATTTTGACCAAAGCATTCATTATAAATCGTTTAATCAGTTTTTACTTCAGTTTGATGTGTGTTCCAGTAAAACAAAGTCCCAATGGGTTTACCTGCGATAATTTCATTAAGTATTTCAGGGTTTATGCCGTTGATGATGGATACCGGAATTTCTTCATTGCGGCATACTTTTGCTGCCGAAATTTTGGTAAGCATACCACCCGTACCAAATCCTGAACCGGTGCCGCTGGCCGATCTTTCAATATCCTCATTTATTTCGGTGATCATGGGAATTATTCTTGCTTCCGGATCCACGCGTGGATCAGCAGAAAATAGTCCATCAATATCCGACATGAGGATTAGCAGGTCAGCTTTAATAAGGCAAGCCACATGGGCCGATAAGGTATCATTATCGCCAATTACAATTTCATCAACTGCTACCGTATCATTTTCATTAATTATGGGAATAACGTCCATACTCATTAATGCTTCAAGTGTATTGGAAGCATTGGTTCTGCGTTCAAGAACAGTAACAATATCTTTGGTAAGCAATACCTGAGCAACAAATTGGTTGCGCGATTCGAAAAGTTTCTGGTACACTTTCATTAAATCGGCCTGACCAACGGCGGCAAGCGCTTGCTTTTCAGCTAATTCTACAGGCTTTGACTTCAGACCTGTTTTACCCGAGCCCACAGCAATGGCACCGGAGGATACCAGAATAATCTTTCTTCCGCTTTTTTGTAATTCGGTAAGAATCTGCGCCAGCTTGTCAATTCGCTGAAAATTCAGCTTTCCATTGGGGTAACTTAAGGTAGTTGTTCCGACTTTTACCACTATACGGCGACATTCTTTTATTTTTTCAAATGCAGTATTTAGTATCATTCAATTTGGTCAGGTTAAAGTGATTACTTCAGGAAATCCGCTAATCATGTTAACAGCCTTTTGTTTTTCATCAGGTGCACCGATGTTTAGCACACTTTTTCCGGTTTTACAATCAAAATTTATGTTTTTTGCAATTCCTTTACCCGATTTGATAAGGTCTGCCAGGTTAAATAAGTTCTCCTCAGAAACTTCAATGGGTTCGGGGTTATTCCTGACAAGAAGGTTGAAACGGTTTTCCTGGTAGGATTTGATAACAATGGCATGGGGCTTAACTAATTGGGCCACAATGAGGGTAAGAGGATAGTTATCGTTAAGAATAATGTCATCTGTAGAAACAGAGTCATTTTCATTGATTATGGGAATTATACCTTTATTCAGTAAAGTATTGAGAGTCTTTTTCGCATTGTTGTTACGTACAGGGTTACTAACCACGTCGCGGGTTATGAGTACCTGTGCAACTATCTGATCAAAACCATCGAAAAACATCTGGTAGTATTTAATTAGATCAGCCTGACCAATGGCTGCAATAGCCTGCTTGGTTATTAGTTCTTCGGGTGGCTCGGACAATCCCATTTTTTCAGTACCCAGCATGATAGCGCCTGAGGATACTATCAATACCTTGAAACCTGCATTTTGCATACTTGTGCATAACATGACCAGGTGCTCCATCTTCTCAAGGCTTAATTTACCCCTGTCATCAAACAAAGTATCTATTTCTATCCGGAATATGATTTTATAGACTCTATCCATTGTTAAGTATTTATCTAATATTCTCCTAAAAGGTTTTTGATCGCCATTTCTGATTTCATAAAGTTAAACTGGAGCATAATACAATCCAGTTTTTGCTCAATCATGTCATTACATAGATTTCCAATACTGCCTTCATGCTGATGATTGATTTTTTTATCAGGTTTAAAAGTTCCGTTTTGGATCTTTTCAGCCACCATCTTATAAGCATTACGAAATGGAACTCCTTTTATAACCTGTTTATTGACTTCTTCCACACTAAAAATGTCATTGTACCTTTCGTCTTTCATCAATTCAGGGTTTACATCAATATGTTCCATGAGTAGTGTCATCATATTCATACATTCATTCATCTCGTCGAAAGATGAAATAAAATTCTGTTTTGTTAGCTGATAGTCGCGGTGATAACCTGTGGGCAGATTGGCAACAATCAGGCTGATCTCATAGGGCAACACCACGAGTTTATTGCATCGGGCGCGAATCAGTTCAAATGCATCCGGGTTTTTTTTGTGTGGCATAATACTGGAACCTGTAGTAAACTCATCAGGTAATATGAAAAACTTATAGTTTTGTCCACTGTAAAGACAAACATCCATAGCAAGTCTAGAGAGTGTATTTGCCAGGGAACTCAGAGCAAAAGCAACTGTTTTTTCATTTTTAATACGGCTGGTTTGTGCATAAGCCGAATTTACCTGCATATTGTTAAAACCAAGCAACTGAGTTGTCAATGTCCGGTTTAATGGGAAGGATGAACCATATCCTGCAGCTGTACCCAGTGGATTCTGATCATTGATCCGATATGCAGCCAGCAAAAGCTGCATATCGTCTACCAGACTTTCTGCATAAGAACCAAACCACAACCCGAAAGAAGAAGGCATGGCCACCTGCATATGAGTATAACCGGGCATTAGAAGTTTTTTATGCTTGTTGCTGAGTTTCATAAGAATTTTGAAAAGCTTTTGGGTTTTAATAACTACAGTTTTCAATGCCTGCCTGGTAAAAAGCTTTAGATCAACCAAAACCTGGTCGTTACGCGAACGTCCGGTATGAATTTTCTTCCCCACTTCACCCAACTCTTTAGTAAGGATGATTTCTATCTGGCTATGTATATCTTCTACCCCTGGTTCAATCTCAAAGCTTCCTTCCTGTATCTTTTTCATGATTTTACCTAAAGCCTTTTCGAGACTTTTTAATTCATCACCTGTAATTATACCAATGCTTTCAAGCATCCTTGCATGTGCTATGTTTCCCAATACATCATAGGCTGCAAGTCGCACATCTAA
>SKSE01000312.1 GCA_007118135.1 Bacteroidales bacterium
TGGCGGGCATCAAATTTTTTCTTCACTTAGTTTGGTTTTCTGTTTGGGATTAGCTTTTACACTTCCGATTTCTGATAAATCACATTTCTTTCTTCAAGGTAATCCATGATAAAATCATAAGAATCGACATCCATCCCAATCAATTCAAGGGGAAACACTCCTTTGCCTGAAAATCTTCCCTGTAGAATCAGTTCAGCATGGGCTGTTGCTGTAAAACCCGTAGTTCGGGCCATAGATGCTATTTTTTGTTTTTCATCGTACTCATCATAAAGCTCATACACTATGGTTCTGGACTTGCCATCCATCTGGCCTTTCACCGTAATCCGCATAACGGTAAAGTCAGGTTCATTGGAATCCAGTTTCCAGTCATTAATGAGCACCTTACTGGTAAAATCAATAGGTCGGATGGCCGTATTGTTAATTGTTATGGGGTCCTTATCAAAGAATCCGGCGGTTTTCAATGCCTGAATAAGATGAATATGTCCGGGGTACCTCAGCGTTTTTTCTTTCATATTGGGAATATGGGGAAGGTTCCTAAGCAATGAACGCAATCCATCGGTATAAAATGCTTCCAGTGTACCCACACCATCAAAATGCATAAGTTCCGGCTCACTCATGGCGGGTTTAGTCATTTGCTGACCCATCTCAACAAAACGGGCAGGTCTTGTATATTCTTCAATTACGTCAACCGGAGAAAACGGAGCTTTGTAATAAAACGGATAAATCTTAACCTTTGGCAAACCACCTACAACATATTCAAGGCTTTCGATTTCCATAAGTTCATTAAGGTAACCGGCAATCAGATTAGGCATTCCCGGAGCAACACCACAATCCGTAATGGCTGTAACCCCTTTGCTGGCTGCCAGGGCATTCAGATCCATATAATCTTCGGGCATAAAGGATATATCCACAATATTTTTCCCTGCTTCAATAACGGTGCGTACAACATCGTACCCCATAAAACCCGGAACTGCAGAAATTACCAGGTCAAAACCTGATACCAGCCGGGAAATACTTTCTTCTTCCATAAGGTTTATGGGCACTGTTTCAATGTTATAATTCTCTTTCAGAAACTGAAGTGATTTTTCATCAATATCAGCTGAAGTTACATTATGATTCCGGGAAAGGTCAATTGCAATAGCTTTTCCAACCATTCCTGCTCCAAGTACTACTATTTTACTCATGGTGTTTTATATTTTAAGTTTGTGTTATCGATAAAAGCCAGATTCAAAATTTTATTTTCCAAAAAAAATAAAACTGCTAAAAATGGTAGTTTTACGGTATTTTCACCGCTTACAGCGAACTAAATTAGCAAAATTGCGTAAGAGAGAGTATGTAAGAATCAAAAAATAATCAAAATCATTAATTTTGCCGGTAAACCGGCACAGAGACTTTGCAGGCAATACCCTGCACAGAATTGAATAGAAGAGTTTTTCCGCAAGCCAGAGTCAGTTATCCAAAAAGTTCTTAATTAAATTTATGATAGTCCGGAGTTCACAGTCAGATGTTTTTTCCCGCCGGAAGACTGCTGTTATATTATTCTTTATCATTATCGGGGTCATTTTTCTGATCAGGTTGTATTACATCCAGATGATTGACCACCGTTATAAGATTTATGCAAGCAGCAATGTACAGCGTGTTATTACCGATTACGCTGCCCGGGGTTTGATTTATGACCGTAACGGGGAACTGCTGGTATATAACGAACCTTACTATGATTTGATGGTCATTCCAAGACAGGTTAGTAATATTGACACGCTTGAATTTATCAGTTTACTTGGAATTACCCGCGAACAGTTCGAGAACAGGATTCAGGCCGCAACCCGCTACAGTCGTTTTAAGGCTTCTGTTTTCGAACGACAAATCTCAAAAGATACCTATGCCTATTTGCAGGAAAAGCTCTTCCGTTTTCCGGGTTTTTATGTTCAACCCCGTACCCTACGGAAATATCCTTACGCCATGGCGGCGCATTTATTCGGTTATGTGGGTGAGGCAGGCCCCTCGGTCATTGAAAACGATCCTTATTACCGTCCTGGCGACTACATTGGTATTTCGGGAATAGAAAAGCATTATGAAGAAATCCTTAGGGGGCATAAGGGAACACGCATCGTACTGGTTGACGCATTAAACCGCGATATAGGTCCTTTTCAGGATGGTCGTTACGATACCCTTGCAGTTACCGGTACAGATTTGTATACTTCGCTGGATTATAAATTACAGCTTTATGGTGAGCGCCTGATGCAAAACAAAAGAGGCAGTATTGTAGCCATTGAGCCTTCATCGGGAGAAATACTTGCCCTTATAACTTCACCGGGTTACGACCCCAACCTGCTGGTGGGTCGGATTAGATCGCAAAACTATCGGAATTTACAGGCAGACACTCTTAAACCTTTATTTAACAGGGCACTAATGGCTAATTATCCTCCAGGCTCAGTTTTTAAGGTTGCCAATTTCCTGGTTGGTTTGCAGGAAGGCGGAATAAATAACCACTCACGATATTCCTGTCCCGGATTTTACCGTAGTGGGGGAATCACCGTCAGATGCCGCTCTCATCCTCAACCTGTAAATGTGCTCTCAGCTATCCAATATAGCTGCAATACATTTTCTTGTATTCAATTCCGTAATACACTCGAGCTACCCCGATTCGGCAGTATGCAGGAAGCACTTACTACCTGGCGCAATCATTTGATGAGCATGGGTTTTGGCAGAAGATTCAACAGCGACCTGCCTTACGAACTCAGCGGCTTGCTCGGAAGTGCCGATTATTATGACCGTATATATGGCACAAGGGGCTGGCGGGCTTTAACAGTAATATCGCTTGCCATCGGTCAGGGTGAAATTGGAACTACCCCTTTGCAATTGGCAAATCTTGCAGTTACTGTTGCCAACAGGGGTTATTATTATACTCCACATATTGTTAAAGCCATTGAAACACCAGATAATCTTAATCCGGAATTTCTCGAGAGACATTATACAACCATTGATTCGGTTCATTTTGAAATCATGGCAGAAGCCATGTATGAAACAGTGGAGGCAGGTACGGGTAGGTTTTCAAGGATACCCGATATCCCTTTTGGTGGAAAAACCGGTACCGTACAAAATCCTCACGGAGAAAACCACTCAGCATTTATTGCTTTTGCACCGTTTGATAATCCTAAAATTGCCATATCGGTCATCGTAGAGAATGCAGGAGGGGGTGCTGCATGGGCAGCTCCTATATCAAGCCTCATGATTGAGAAATACCTTACCAGAGAAGTAAAACGCGCATGGTTTGAGCAAAGGATTCTGGATGCTGAATTTTAATTATTTTTGAAAGAATTTAAAAATGGGAACACAGTCCGACTTCTTTAAAAAACTTGATAAAACCACTATCCTCACTTATCTGTGCCTGGTTGTAATTGGATGGATTAGTATCTATGCAGCAGAAATTAACGACCATCACGAAAGTATTTTTGACTTCAGCCAAAGTTATGGGAAACAATTTGTATGGATTTTAACAGCTATCGTACTCGGAGTTATTATATTAAGTATTGATGTAAAGATATTTCCAACCTTTGCCTACCTGATTTATGGTGTAGGAATTATCTCCCTTATCGCTGTTCTGCTTTTCGGAACCACCGTAAATGCATCTAAATCATGGTTTCATATAGCAGGTGTGGCTATACAACCTGCAGAATTTGTAAAATATGCCACAGCACTGGCCCTGGCAAGAATCATTTACGATAATAAATCAAGGGTACGTGATTTTAAATCATTGTTAAAACCTGCTGCGATAGTTGCATTACCTGTTTTGATGATTTTTTTGCAAAATGATGCAGGTACAGCTCTTGTTTTTGCTGCATTTGTAACTGTGTTTTACCGTGAAGGTTTTATATCGGGCTGGCTGCTCATACTCGGAATTGCAGCTGTTTTCCTTTTTGTTCTTACATTGCTGATGAACGAATTTTATGTTATTGGTGGTTTAACGGCTCTTTTCCTTATATCAACAATATTCCTGCGGAAAAAACCTTCGGTAATAAAACAACTGTTTCTTGTACTTATTGTTATCAATGCTTACGTATATGTTGTTGATTATGTTTATGATGAAGTGCTTCAACCTCACCAGAAAATGCGTATAGCAGTATTGATTGATGAAAACATTGACCTTCGTGGAGCCGGATATAATCTCCACCAATCTAAAATTGCTATTGGTTCAGGAGGATTATGGGGAAAAGGATTTTTGGAAGGAACACAAACCAAGTTCAGCTTTGTACCAGAGCAGGGAACCGATTTTATTTTTTGCACCATTGGTGAAGAGTGGGGTTTTGCCGGCAGCTTTGTGTTAATTTCTTTATTTGTTTTCCTGATGGTAAGAATTATTTTACTTGCCGAGCGACAACGATCAGTTTTCAGCAGAATTTTCGGATATAGTCTGGCATCGGTATTGTTTTTCCATTTCCTGGTAAATATAGGAATGACTATTGGATTGGTGCCTGTAATTGGTATTCCTTTGCCTTTTATCAGCTATGGGGGATCATCTTTATGGGCTTTTACCATATTCCTGTTTACATTTCTGAAGCTTGATTCCAAAAGGATGGAGCTATTATAGAAGCAAAAAAATAAACTCAGTAAATATAAATTCATGGGTTTTCTTTTAACTTTAACCTTATCTGAAAACCCAAAAACCTGAAGCATGCAAATCGCCTTATTTGGCAGAAAGTTCGACCCGGAATTTCTTCCTGTAATTGAAAAAATGATCTATCTGCTGGAACAAAAAGCAGAAAAATTTTTCATCCATAACAGATTTTATGATTTTTTAAAGGACTGTGTAACTTTTCAAATTCCTGTTGATCAATTTACCAGTCACGATGAAATTCCTGCCAGCACTTTTTGTATGATTAGCGTAGGTGGCGATGGTACCTTGCTCGATACTCTTCCATACATAAGAAAGTCAGGGATTCCGGTGCTGGGTATTAACACCGGAAGACTCGGTTTTTTATCTGCAGTTTCGTCAGATGAGATGGAAGAATCGGTAAAAGCATTATTTGAAGGACGTTATCGTATGGACCAGCGCTCACTTCTAATGCTTGAAAGCGGTCAGGAAGGACTTTTCAGGGCATTTCCCTATGCCCTTAATGAACTTACTGTTCTCAAGCGCGATAATACCACCATGATTTCTATCAGTGCATACGTTGACGGCAGTTTTCTTAATACATACTGGGCCGATGGATTAATGGTAGCAACACCCACAGGTTCAACGGGTTATTCTCTTAGCTGTGGTGGCCCAATAATTTCGCCCGATTCAGAAAATTTTATCATCACTCCCATTGCATCACATAATCTTACGGTGAGGCCTATCGTTATAAAAGACAACTCTGTTGTAAAACTCAGAGTAGAAGGAAGAATAAAAAGTCATCTGATTGTAATGGACTCGAGGTCCGCATCACTTGAAGATGCAGTTGATTTATTTATCCGTAAAGCCGATTTTAAAATCAACCTTATCTGCATAGAAAACAATGACTTTTTTAAAACCATCAGAAATAAACTTGCATGGGGTTTTGATAAAAGAAATTAACGTAAGATGTTATTAATGTTGCAAACGAGTGAACTGAATTTTTCAGGATTTTTTGACTAAATTTGCAACTTATATAAATAACTATATAGATTGAACATTCACTGCTATTAATTCATTTTTAAAAAACTCCTGCCTGCAAAACAGATGAAGCAAACTTTCATTTCAATCATAATTCTGCTTTGCATTGTTTCCGGCACACAAGCACAACGCTGGACCAATGAACGTCACCACCTTGGTTTTGGAATCGGAGCAAGCGGTTTTTTAGGTGATTTGGGTGGTGCCGATAAGGTGGGGACACAAGACTTCAGGGATTTTGACTTTGCTGCTATCAGGCCTTCTTTTCAGGTGGGATACAGATACTTACTGCTTGAAGATCTGGCATTTTCTGCGCAACTTACATACGGATTCATTTCAGGAAGCGATAAGCATACTGATGAACCCTTTCGAAACAATAGAAATGCCCATTTCCGTTCTCCCATTTATGAATTTGCCCCTACATTACAATGGTTTTTCCTTTCAAGTTATGTGGACCGGGCACGTTATCGCAGGATAACCAGGATTAGCGCACCTCGGGCCTTTAATTACTCTGCTTATCTGTTTTTGGGAGTCAGCGGTTTTTACTTTAATCCACAGGGATATTTTGAGGCCAGTGATTATATGAACTGGGGCCGGGGCACCATAGCTGCAGATGATTTGCCATCTGATGGTTGGTATAATCTTCGGCCCCTGAGAACTGAGGGGCAGGGGTACTTCGATACCCGAAACAAATATTCCAGATTCTCGCTTTCCATTCCTTTTGGAATCGGAGCAGTTTGGCGGATAAACAGAGATGTTGCATTGGGTATTGAGCTCAGTTTCAGGAAAACATTTTCTGATTATATTGATGACGTTAGTAAAACCTATGTAGATCCCCGCATTTATCACCAGATTTTTGATGACCCCGCCAAAATTGCACTTGCCGAGTATTTTGCAAACCCGACCAACAATTCTTTAAATGATGCAGTTACAGCTCCCGGGCAGCAACGTGGCAGTCCATACGATACCGATAACTTTTTATTTAGCTTCATATCCGTTTATTACAGAATTGCACCCTCTGGCAGAAGGGCATACAGATTCCCAAGGTATCGGTAATATATCCTTTTAATGTAATTTATAAATCATAAAATATTTAAAGGAAGTTTTTCGTTTTCCTTATCAATCTTAATAGTGCATAATTCATTTTTAATCAGCAAAAAAGCAACAGACACTGATATGTTTCAAAATCACCGGTTAACATGCCTGAGAAAGGCATCCAATAAAATCATCCTGTTGGCATTTTTTACATTGTTCATATTTTCTCAAGCTACTGCCCAACGAAACGAACTGGGGTTCTTTTTTGGCGGCTCATATTATATCGGCGACCTGAATCCATCACGACAATTTGCTATGACCCGCATTGGAGTTGGTGGCCTTTACCGCTATAATTTTAATGATCATTTATCACTGCGTGCCAATGGTTTCTGGGGAAATGTTGCAGGAGACGATGCAATTATTAAATACAATGAAAACCGAAACCTGCATTTTCGATCTAATATTCTGGAACTCTCACTTCAGGGTGAAGTAAATTTTCTGCCCTTTGAGCCGGGTGATTTGAAAACTCCGTCAACTCCTTATATATTCGGCGGGGCGGGAGTTTTTCGTTTTAACCCACAGGCAGAATGGGACGGGGTATGGTACAACCTGAAACCCTTTGGTACCGAAGGACAAGGTTCTGATTTATATCCTGACCGCAAGCCCTATTCGCTTATTTCTCATAACTTTCTTTTTGGGATAGGATTTAAATTCAATATTACAAGGCAGTTTACGGGTGCTCTGGAATGGGGTATGCGCAGAACAGGAACTGATTATCTGGATGATGTTAGCACAACCTATCCCGACCCACAAGTTTTTGGTGAGGATTCACGTGCTCTGCACTTTTACGACCAAAGCCTGGAGAACCGTGGAGAAAACATGGATTTTCAAAGGGGTAACCCCCACAATAATGATTGGTATTCTTTTGCCGGCTTCATCCTGACTTTCAGGATCAGAAATTTCAGCAGGCAAATGTGCCCCGCTTACAATTAATTTTTCATAATCTTTGGCCCTTTTTCTTTTATATGTTAAAACAATTTGAGAAATTTGTGCCTATTTTTTGCAGGAGTAATTGAAACGTCCAGGATGGATTTCAAACAAAATATCAATAAAAATAAGCTTCCCAAACATATCGCTATCATAATGGATGGCAATGGCCGGTGGGCCAAACAGAGAGGCAAAGAGAGAATTTTCGGGCATGAGAATGGTGTAAAGGCAGTAAGGGAAACCGTTGAAGCAGCCGGTGAATTGGGTGTACGTAATCTTACTTTTTATGCATTTTCTACCGAAAACTGGTGCAGACCACAAAAAGAGGTTGAAACCCTTATGGAGTTGCTTGTTAAGGCTATTCATAACGAAACACCGGAGCTTGTTGAAAAAGGTGTAAAGCTTGCTGCCATAGGAGATATTGAATCACTACCTGAAAAATGCAGAAAAGAACTGGACGATGCACTGGCAAAAACCAAAGATAACACCAGGCTTACGGTTACTGTAGCGCTGAGTTACAGCTCGCAGTGGGAAATATTAAATGCAGTAAAAATTATTGCCAGAGAAGTGAAAGACGGAAAAATAAATCCTGAAGAAATAGATAAAAAAATGTTTCAGCGTTTTTTACAAACCCACGGGGTGCCCGATCCTGACCTTCTGATAAGAACCAGTGGCGAACTACGAATCAGTAATTTTCTGCTCTGGCAAATTGCTTATAGTGAATTATATTTCACCCCAGTTTTATGGCCCGATTTCAGAAAAAAACATTTTTACCAGGCTATTCTTGATTACCAGCGCAGAGAGCGAAGATTTGGAAAAACCTGAACATGATACACAAGATTTTTGAAGAGGGACTGTTATATATAAATAAGACTTAAACTTGTTACTAAAAAATAAAATCTCATAATGACAAAATTATTTTTTGTATTTACTCTGATTCAAATACTTATATTCTCACCTTTGGTGGGCATGGCACAAACTGTTCAAACAGGAAGCCAGATAAACATTGATTATAACAGCCCGAGAGAATTTACCATTGGAGGAATATCCGTTACCGGAGTAAACTACATGGACCACAACATCATTGTAATGGTCAGCGAATTGAATGTGGGTGACCGAATTTTGGTCCCGGGCGAAGATATTGCCAGGGCAATTGATAATATCTGGAAACAAGGACTGTTTACCGACGTGTCCATTTCTGTTACTTCTATTCAGGGTGAAATGATATTTCTGGACATTGAACTAAGGGAGCGACCCAGGCTTTCTCGCTTTGAATTTATTGGTACCCGAAGATCCGATCAAAACAAACTTACAGAAAAACTCAACCTGGTAAGAGGTGATGTGGTAACTGAAAGCCTGCTGTTCAGGGCAAAATCGATTATTGAAGACTACTACGTAGAAAAAGGCTTCCTGAAGCCTGATATTAACATCAGGCAACTTACCGACACCCTGCGAACCAACAGTATCATTCTCGAATTTGACGTGGACCGTGGCGACAGAACCCGCATCCGTGAAGTAATTGTGCATGGAAATGAAGTACTGTCCGACAGGCAAATCAAACGATTGATGAAAAACACAAGAGAGAGAAGTCTTCGGTTCATTTTCAACTCATCCAAACTGGTAGAAGAAGAATTCAGGGAAGACAAAAAAAATATCATTGACCGCTATAACGAACTTGGAAAAAGAGATGCAGTAATTTTAAGGGACACTTTTTATTTTGTGGAAGAAAACAGGATAAAACTCGAGTTATTTATTGATGAAGGTCCTACATATTATTTTCGCAATATTAGTTGGGTTGGGAATACTGTATACCCGGATGAAGTTCTTACTGAAGTTCTGGGGGTAAGACCGGGAGATATTTACAATCAGAAACTCCTTGAGAAAAATCTATATATGAACATGGAGGGAATAGATATAAGCTCCCTTTATCTTGACAATGGCTACCTTTTCTTTAACATTACTCCTACTGAAGTTAATGTAAGTAATGACTCCATTGACCTTGAGCTCCGGATTTACGAAGGACAACAGGCAGAAATTGCCCGTGTTACAGTAAGTGGTAACACAAAAACCAATGACCATGTAATTTTGCGTGAAATCCGTACCCGTCCCGGCATGCTTTTCAGCCGCAGCGATATCATCCGCAGCCAGCGCGATATATTGCAACTGGGATATTTTGACCAGGAAAAAATTGACATTGTGCCCACACCCAATGCTGTTGACGGAACCGTTGACCTCGAATACATAGTTCAGGAGACCTCTTCCGACCAGATTGAGCTATCGGGCGGCTGGGGTGCCAACCAGATTATAGGTACCATAGGATTATCTTTCAACAACTTTTCTACACGAAACTTCTTTAAAAGAGATGCATGGCGGCCATTACCATCAGGCGACGGACAAAGACTTACCTTACGTGCACAAACTTACGGAAGGGGTTATGTTTCTTACAGTATGTCGTTTATGGAACCATGGTTAGGAGGTAGAAAACCTAATGCTCTCAGCGTTTCCATCTTTCAAACAACACACAGGAACCGATTCCCCCGTAGCAGCCCCGATTATGGCTATTACAGCATTATTGGAACATCAGTGGGCTTAGCCCAGAGGCTCAGGGTACCCGACGACTTTTTCTATCTGCGTCAAACAATAGGTTTCCAACGTTATGAAGTATTGAATAGTCCTATTCGTTTTATTATTGATCAGGGAAATTCAAATAACTTCAGTTATGGAATTGAGTTTGGAAGAAACTCCCTTGACGCGCCACTTTATCCACGTTCAGGTTCAGAAGTAGCAATAGGCTTGCAATTAACTCCACCTTACTCACTTTTTAATGACAAGGATTATTCACAAATGCCTGACAGCGAAAAGTATAGATGGCTGGAATACCATAAATGGAAATTTAATACCAGTTGGTTTACCAGTTTGGCAGGAGATTTGGTGTTAAGTGCACGTACCCGAATGGGTTTCCTGGGTTATTATAATTCCGATATCGGAGTATCGCCCTTTGAAAGATATTACCTGGGAGGTGACGGATTATCAGGATGGGAAATTGACGGTCGTGAGATTATTTCCATGCGTGGTTATGCCAATTATTCGCTTACCCCACTCGACCTGGTGGGCAACAGAGAATTTCTTGGCGCCAACGTTTACAATAAGTTTACTGCCGAGTTAAGGTATCCTGTTTCTCTTAATCCTATGGCCACCATTTACGGGCTTGTGTTTGCAGAAGCCGGTAATGCATGGGGTAGCTTCAGGGATTACAATCCTTTTGAACTGCATCGTTCTGCCGGTTTTGGTGTAAGAATATTCCTGCCCATGTTCGGATTGCTCGGACTTGACTGGGGTTATGGTTTCGACGAAATACCCGGAAGACCCGGCGACGCCGGCGGAAGATTTCACTTCAGCATTGGGCAGTCTATTGATTAAAAGGTTTATAAGGTTGAGAAGTTTAGAGGTGTTTAGAGGTTCAGAAATTATCACAAAATAACTCATTAACCTAATCCCGAATCGCTTTGGCTCTCGGGAACTTCGCTTCGCTGCGATAACTTAATAACCCAATAACTGAATAACTCAAATAAAACAAATACTGGAGGAAATTATCATGAAAAAAACAGCTTTCATCACAGCCATAGCATTGTTTACTACCCTGTCGGTATTCGGACAGAGGTTTGCTTATATCGATTCTGAATATATCCTGGAAAACATACCTGAATACCAGGCTGCACAGATGCAACTTAACGAGCTTTCAGTTCAGTGGCAAAATGAAATTGAAACTAAATTTGGCGAAATTGATGAACTGTACCGCAGGTACCAGGCAGAA
>SKSE01000064.1 GCA_007118135.1 Bacteroidales bacterium
ACTTCCTTTTTAATTTTTTTAAGGCTCTGTCAATGTTTTCGCCTTCTTTCATGGGAATGATGATCATGTTTACCTCTTTCTTTTAGATATATTTTTGAAACTATCTTATAATTGTTGTAAAATTTTTATTCAAAACGGGTTGCAAAATTACAAATAGATTTCTATTAATCAAACAAAAAATAAAAAATTATTGAATGATTGGGTCGAGGATATGTTTTCTCAAAAAATCAGTCATTAAACGATAAAGATGCAAGCGTGCATTTCCGCCTGAGATTCCATGATTATGATTGGGGTAGATCATCATTTCAAAATCAAAATTGGCATTAATAAGCTCCCTTGCCATTTCCTGAAGTCAAATCTATAATAAAACTGTTATTATCCCTTACAAAGGCTATTTTGCTCCCATCGGGAGAAAATTGAGGAATTCTTTGCCTTCCATTTTCAGAAAGCGGAGTGAAGGTTCTTTCCGAAATGTCATAAACGAAAAAATCTGAGATGGAAGAATACCTTTTATATGGATTCTGTATTTGAAATTTTGATAAGCTAAAAATCAAAATTCAGGGAGATATTATATTTAGACTAAAAACTCTAATTTTACAGATGTTTATTTTAACAATTCGGAAATATCGAATTCATTTTTATAAAGGCTCAATATTTCATCCGTATTAAGAGTTTCAACCTTTTCAATTTTATTGTTGTTGGGTACATACCATACTTCAGCAAAAAAGCCGAAAAGTGTATACAGCTTGATATTGAAATACAGGAATTGCCTTGATGCAATTTCATTACCATGCTCAAAAACAAGGTATACCTTTTCCTTTAAAGGATATTTATTAAATTCAGGTGCATCCATAACATGCAATACCAATAATGAAGTCAAATATAATTAAAACCTGACACTGATTAAAACAAAAAACCTAAAATAAGTTTTAATTATGCAAATAAAAAAACACATCCCCAATATTCTTACACTTTTAAATTTATTATCGGGAAGCATTGCCATAGTCTTTGCCTTTGAAGAGCTGTTTCATCTTGCTGCCATATTTATAGGCGTAGCAGCACTTTTTGATTTTGCAGACGGTTTTGCCGCCCGAATGCTGAAATCATACAGCGAGTTAGGAAAAGAACTTGACTCAATGGCAGATATGGTAAGTTTCGGCTTTGCACCGGCAGTTATAATTTTTCGACTGCTGCAAGATGCATCTTCAGCTTCAGCAATACGGATTAGCGATATCAATGTATTACCTTTTATTGCTTTTGCCATAACCATATTTTCGGCACTTCGGCTGGCCAAATTCAATATTGATACCAGGCAAAGCGAAAAGTTTATTGGTTTGCCCACTCCTGCCAATGCTATTTTTATACTTTCACTACCCTTTGCGGTTCATTATGGTTCTTATTCATCAATCTGGCATCCGCTGTTTTCCTGGATACTTGCCAATGAATGGATATTAATTGGAATTACATTTTTTCTTTCTTATTTCCTTGTAGCAAATGTAACTTTGTTTTCACTGAAATTTAAGAATCTCAGGCTTACCGACAACCTTGTTCGTTACGTTTTTATTGCCGGAGCAGCCTTGCTTCTGATTAGCTTTTGCTGGCATGCAATTCCATTGATTATGATTTTTTACATAACTTTATCTATGGCAGACTTTCTTGCAAGCAAACAAAATACTTGAAATAACAGCCAGAAATATTTCAAAAATGGGTGAATCATTCATTTAGTAATACTTGTATTTAAAACCAACACTACTGAATTATGGCCGAATTTCATGAACTTGGAGAAAAGGGAGAAGATATAGCAGCAACATATCTTCGTAACAATGGTTATAAAATCCTGGAAACAAACTGGCGAAAAGGGTCACTTGAAGTGGACATAATAGCTCAGAAAGAGGACATCCTTGTAATTACCGAAGTAAAAACCCGCAGCACCAATTATTTTGGAGAGCCCGAAGAGTTTGTTACCAAGGCTAAGCAAAAGAATCTTATAAAGGCAGCTAATATTTATATCCAGTTACATAATCTGGATGTTGAAACCCGATTCGATATTATTTCTGTTTTGATTAAAGGAGATCAGCATAAGATACACCATATTGAAGATGCTTTTTATCCGACTCTGTAGTTTTCATGGTTTGTTTTTTCATGAACAACTATAAACAATTAATTAATGCAAGCTGTTATGTACTATTACCTTTTTACATCATATAAAGATGTGAGAGTTTATTTTTTATTAATCAAATATGTTTAACAAATAAAAAAACAGCAGAAATGGAAAACAAAGAAATGCAAGAACAGGACGTAGTAAGATTACCATTGATTGGCGACCCTGCCCCGGCTTTCAAAGCCAAAACAACCATGGGACCATTAAATTTCCCTGAAGATTACAAAGGGAAATGGGTAATTCTTTTTAGTCACCCAGCTGATTTTACACCGGTTTGCACTACGGAGTTTATGACATTTGCCGTTATGCAGGAGGAGTTTCGCAAGCTGAATACGGAATTGATTGGCTTATCAATTGATAGTATTTATGCACATATCGCATGGCTTAGAACTATTAAAGAGAAGATTGAATTCAAAGGGATGAAAAATGTTGAAGTTAATTTCCCGGTTATCGAAGACCTTAAAATGGATGTTTCCAGAAAATTTGGAATGGTACAGCCCAATGCATCAACTACACAAGCAGTTCGTGCAGTTTTCATTATGGACCCTGATGCAAAAGTTCGTGCAATTCTCTATTACCCCCTGAGTACAGGACGTAATATGGACGAGATTAAAAGAATGATCATTGCCATGCAAAAGGCTGACAGGGAACAAATTGCTACTCCTGCCAACTGGCAACCCGGCGAGGATGTTATAGTACCACCTCCCGGTTCTTGCGGAACGGCAAAAGAAAGAGTTGAAAGCCAGGATGAGAACACTTATTGCCTGGATTGGTTCATGTGTTTCCGCAAAGAAACGAATTAAAAAAATTTTCAGTATTCAAATTGAAAGCGCCTTTACCAGGCGCTTTTTTTATTGAAGAAATGTTTTTACTACTAATAACATTCACATATTAAACATAAATAATAA
>SKSE01000026.1 GCA_007118135.1 Bacteroidales bacterium
AACAAAACTATTGAACCATGAAAAAAATTAAGATACTATTTATCGGATTACTTGTACTTTTCATTGGCTGCCAGAAAGATTATGATTCTGTTGATAAACCATTTGAACGCACCCATGAAAGGATTACTCTTAAGAGTCAAAAGATTCCTGTAGTACCCGGGTTTGGACTTAAATCCGGTGCAAGTGATCCCACTATTATGTATGAATTTACCTTAGTAGCCGAAGTTGACGCACCCACTGTAAACTCCAAGAAAGTGCAGGCTACTCATGTAGAGGTTGTAGGAAACAGAGCCTATGTTTCCTATAATATGCGTGGTAATCAGCACATTGGAGCTATTGATATTATTGATATCACCAACCCCGAAAATCCGGTAATTATAAATACCGTTGAATTTACAAATAAAGACATAAATACAGTTGGCTGGAAAAACAATCATATTTTACTTGCAGGTCAATGGTCTGAAGGGGCTTTTTACGGCAGGTACTATGAAACTATGGACTCACTTGCGGTCTTTGAATTACCTTCTTTTTCGGCAATGAGCATGTTTGCTGCTGAGGACCTTGTTTATGTTGTTAGTGGAGATACAGGTGGATTAACAGTAATTAATCCTGATGATGAACAGGTGTTTTTCAGTTTTGCTGATGCGCGCTCGGTAGCAGTAGATAATGATGTATATATCCTTACTTCTTCGGGTATTTATAAGCTTAATAATGGCAGCATCGATATTGATCCCGGCTATTTACAGGAGGGCTCAAAGGCTGATCTTGACATTTCTGAGCAATACCTTTTTGCTGCTGTAAACAGAGGTGGTGCTTATATTTTTGACCGTACTGATTATTCGGTTGTTAAGAATTTCGAAAGGCCAATTACGCCCGATGGAATGTACGATGAAGACTTTGTTACCAATTCAGTTTCTTTTAATGATCCTCTATTATTTTTAGCAGACGGGGGAGCTGGGATAAGAGTCGCCGGAGAAACTCCTACTGGTTTTCATCAATATGGTTATTTTGATTTTGGAGGACCACTTTCATCCAATTTTGTGAAATCGCAGGACAATTTTATTTTTGTCGCCACAGGACTTGGAGGATTAAAAATATTGACTTATAAAGAAATTATTATACCACCTATTGAACCTGGCGAGTATTGTGAAACCCTGGCTGACGATATAATTGCTATGTTCCCTGAGAGGGAAGATGCCACGATTCAACATCCTTACTTATTTGATGGTGAAAATGAACTAAGTGTAATAACAAATCAAGAAACTGATGTCTGGATCCAGTTTATATGGGAAGGTGCCGGCTGGACAAATACTTTCGGGTACTATACATACGAACTAGGTAATGAACCGGAAAGTGTAAATGATTTGAATAAGAATGTTATTTTCCCCAACGCTTCAATGGTTGGAAGCGGCGGAGATTTAAACCAGGGAGATATGGTATACCTGGGTAATTTTCCAGCAAACACCGTTATTGGCTTTTATCTTACTGCACAGGGTTGGGAAAACGGTCAGATGGTAAATGGTTTATACACCCATTATACCGATTTTCACCTGAATCAGAACAGCATGCAGCAACATTTACTATTTCTTGAGAATTGCTGTAATGAACTTGTTTTAACCTTTGAAGATATTTTATTACCTGGTGGAGATAAGGACTTCAACGATATCATGTTCACTATTAAGGATAATAACGAAGGATATACAAACGACCCTGAAAGCTTTAAAATTGAAGATATTTACTTCATACCTTTGTGTAATGATTTTGATCCAGATGATTGCGACTGGACATCTGAAACTGCATTCGGTGGTTCTGAAGCCGGTTTAGGAGCTGCATGGTGGTATTACATTAATAACAACGGTAATTCGCAATACCCCATTTATGCCGGTCAACAACTCGTTGAAGATGCATATATCGAAATCACTCCTGTTAATGGTACTGATTATGTTGAAATGGTCATTGAGCTGGGCCCGAAAATGAGACTTCAGGATACTAATGAACCTGTTAAAATACAGGGATATAACCATGGTGAATTACCATCTTTCAGACCACCCGCTGGGTTGTTTACTACTTATAAAGGAGACCAGCTTGTTATTGAGCTTCCAAATTGCCCCTATTACGTGGTGCACCTTGATGTGGAAGTCTGCTACGAACCTTAAAAATTTGAACCCGGCGCTGCCGGGTTTTTTTTGTCAATCTTCTGACCAAACCTTCCTGCGGAGTTTTTTGTTTATGTACTAAAAATAATGTGACAGAAATAATCTGTAACTATTAAAAATACCTTTAGTATTTCCAAATCTATGACAAAAATAATTCCCATACTCTCATTAATGCTTTTAATTATGGCAACCGATAATTCATTTGCTCAGACCGAACATCAAAAATATACCGTTATTCAAAAATTTCCGGGCTTCGAAGTAAGATATTATCCTCCAGCCATACTTGCTTCTGTATATATGCAGGCAAACTCATACCGCGAACTGAGTTCTCCAGGTTTCAGGACCCTGGCTGGATACATCTTCGGAGATAATTCTGAGAATAAGAAAATTGCCATGACTGCACCGGTGCATATGGATATCAGTGACCAGGGTTCAACAATGAGTTTTGTTATGCCATCTGAATATGAATTTAATGAACTTCCCAGACCATCAAACAGTGCTGTTGAAATCAAAGAAAGCCAGCCAGAATATGTTGCTGCTTTAACCTTTGGGGGTTACGCCGGTGATGATAAAATTAAAGAAGAGAGCGAAAAGCTACTCAGATATATGAAAGATAATCATATAAAACCAGCGGGGAACTTTCGCTTCCTGGGATATAACAGCCCCTATAGATTCTGGAACCGCAGAAATGAAATCATTGTAAAGATTATTTGGGAATAAATCCTTAGGTTTGCAGCAAATTTGCTGCTATGCCCGAATGTTTAGGAAAATACTTTATACATAACGGAAATCTCACCAGTACTTCTGTTTTTGACGATTCTTTTCTCAATCATCCCCACTATATTTATGAAGTTTTCAGGGTAATTGATGGAGTTGCCCTGTTCCTGGAAGACCACCTTGACAG
>SKSE01000280.1 GCA_007118135.1 Bacteroidales bacterium
CACCATAACCAAGGTAGTTTCAGGTTGCGACGAGATTTCCCTGGATAATATTGCCAAAACTTATGAGCTGATTGTAACAGCCGGAGTGCACCGTGCACCTTCCATAAAAGTTGCAGAGGCAGCCAAAATCATCGAAAACACGCAGCGCGATGTGAATATTGCTTTGATGAACGAGCTTTCCATAATTTTTAACAGAATGGGAATCAATACCTACGATGTACTTGAAGCAGCAGGAACCAAATGGAATTTTCTGCGGTTTTATCCCGGTCTGGTAGGTGGCCATTGCATTGGTGTTGACCCCTATTATCTGGTCTTCAAAGCTAAAGAATACCGTTATCACCCGCAAATTATCAATAGTTGACGATTTGTTAATGACTCTATGGGGTTTTATGCAGCTAAACAGCTGGTGAAAAAACTTATTGCTGCCGGAAAGAACATTCAACAATCAAAGGTTCTCATTATGGGTGTTACATTTAAGGAAAATGTTAATGATATCAGAAATTCAAAGGTTGCAGATGTTGTTTGTGAACTTAAAAGCTATGGTGTAAATGTGGATATTATTGACCCCCATGCCAATTCGGAAGAACTTAACCATGAATATGGCTTTTCCTTATGCGGGAAACCTTCTGATGATTATGACGCGATTATTGTTGCCGTTAATCATAAAAGTTATATGCAACTTACAGAAAACGATTTCAAAAACATGATGAAAAATGTTGAAAATCCAATTCTGGTTGACATTAAGGGTATTTACAGAAGTAAAATCAAAGACCTTCAGTACTGGAGTTTTTAAAACCAGGAATATTTTGTAAAAGAAAGATAAAATATGCAAACCATATTAATAACAGGAGGTGCCGGCTTCATAGGATCGCACGTAGTACGTTTATTTGTAAATAAATATCCTGAATACCGTATTGTAAATCTGGATAAGTTAACATATGCCGGAAATCTTGAAAACCTTAGAGATGTGGAAAATGCATCCAATTATATATTTGAGAAAGGCGACATTGTTGATGCAGATTTTATTTTTTCACTTTTTGAGAAATATACATTCGATGGTGTAATCCATCTTGCAGCAGAAAGCCATGTTGATCGGTCCATTGCCAATCCTATGGAGTTCATTAATACCAATGTAATTGGCACGGTTAATCTTCTCAATGCCGCAAAACTTTTCTGGAAAGATATAACAGATAAAATGTTTTATCATATTTCTACCGATGAGGTTTATGGTTCGCTGGGCGAAGATGGCCTGTTCACTGAAACCACAGCCTATGACCCGCGTAGCCCTTATTCCGCCGCCAAGGCAGGCAGCGACCATTTTGTAAGGGCATGGTATCACACATATAATTTGCCGGTAGTAATCTCAAATTGCTCCAATAATTACGGGCCCAATCAGTTTCCGGAGAAACTGCTGCCACTTTTCATAAATAACATTATAAATATGAAACCACTTCCTGTTTACGGAAAAGGTGAAAATGTTCGCGACTGGCTTTATGTCATTGACCATGCGCAGGCCATCGACCTTATCTTCCATAAGGGGAAAAACGGCGAAACCTATAATATCGGCGGACACAATGAATGGAAGAACATTGATCTAATAAGGTTACTGTGTAAAATCATGGACAGGAAGCTTAATCGTGAACCCGGTACTTCAGAACAACTCATAACATATGTAAAAGACCGTGCCGGGCACGACATGCGCTATGCCATCGATGCATCAAAAATAAAAAAAGAGCTGGGTTGGGAGCCATCGTTGCAATTTGAAGAAGGTTTGAGTAAAACCATCGACTGGTACCTGGCAAACAAAAAATGGATGGATAATGTTACCTCCGGTGAATATCAGAACTATTATAAAGACCAATACGAAAACAGATAAATCTGATAAAAGAGCATAAGGGGGATATAGACTGCCGGATAAACAGTTTAAGAAAAAATTCAATGTTAGGAAATTTATTCAAGCCCAGGAAGTTAAGACATCCTGTCGACATTAGCGGGTTAATCACTGATATGCATTCGCATTTGATACCCGGGATTGACGATGGCTCTCCGGACATGGATACTTCCCTGACCCTGATTAGGGAAATGAAAGCACTGGGATACAGAAAACTAATTACCACTCCTCATATTAGTTTAGATATATATCCCAACACTCCCGAAATACTTAAGGAAGGAATAAATTTGCTGAATGAAAAACTCAGGGAAGCAAACATCAATATAACCATTGAAGTAGCAGCAGAGTATATGATTGACGACGGATTTCCAAAGCTATTTGAAAAAGGATTACTACAAACATTCAGTAATAATTACCTGCTGGTAGAACTTCCCTACTACCAGGCACCACCCAACCTTTATGAATTGGTTTTCGAATTACAAATCAAAGGTTACAGGATTATGCTTGCCCACCCTGAAAGATATCTTTACTGGAAAAATGACTTCAAAAAATATGAGGACCTTAAAAACCGGGGGATTTATTTCCAGATGAACATGAACAGCCTTACCGGACACTTTTCCAAAGAAGTGAAAAAACAGGCAGAAAAGCTTATAGATGCAGATATGATTGATTTTTTAGGCTCCGACCTTCATAATCAAAATTACCTGCAGCTTCTGAAAAACAGCCTTTTTGAACCTTACCTTGAAAATGCTTTAAAAAGCGGAAACATTCAAAACCACATCCTTTAATAAGAATCAATCTTTGCGACCACAATTTAAGTTACTTTTTTGCAACTAATTAAATATCTATTAAAAAAAGCAAAGATCTTATTATTATTTTTTTTTACCTTGCAGTACTTTTTGTTAAGTTTAATAATATCATAGTTACTGCAACATGAAAACACCCAAAAAGAAAACAAAAAGCAACGGAGAGAACCAAGGATTTCCTCAGAATATAAAAAAGTTGCTGCTAAAAAAACAAGTAATCAATATTTTTTATAAAGAAGGACTTAAAACCATTGCAGAATTATGCAATGTTACCAATAACAGCATCCCTTCCATTACCAATATTATGAATGAATTGGCGGCTGAAGGGCTTGTTGAGAACTTCGGCATCGGCGAATCTA
>SKSE01000283.1 GCA_007118135.1 Bacteroidales bacterium
CTTGTTTCCGGTTCATAGGTAATTCCGGTTTCCATATATTGCGCTGTAGATGTTAACCTTGCAATGATACCACCAACATGTTGTGCCATTGCAAAAGACAGAAACCATGCACCCATTACCATAGATACTATTCGAGCCGGAGAAAGTTTTGTAACCATGGAAAGCCCAACCGGTGAAATGCATAATTCGCCTGTGGTGTGCAAAAGATATCCCATCAGCAAAAACACTAGTGCAACCATTCCATCGGGTCCTGCCATACCGGCACCCAGAACAAATATTCCAAATCCTAATCCCAGTTGAATAATTCCAAGAGCAAACTTTATGGTTGTATTGGGTTCTTTGTTTCTTTTGCCCAAAGCAACCCAAAGAGCTGCAAAAATGGGAGCAAATACAATGATATAAAATGGGTTAACCGACTGAAATACTGATGTTGGAACCACAAACCCAAGGATTTCGCGGTTTACATTATTTTCAGTAAACAGGGTTATTGAGCTGCCTGCCTGTTCAAAGAATGCCCAGAATGTAATAGAGAAAAATGCCAGGATAAGTATCACCCAAACCCTTTCTCTTTCAATCTTTTCAAACGAAAAGGACATAACCAGAAGACCAATGAATACCACTACAGCAAAAGGTGTGAGAATGAATGCCATCAATTGGTAATTGTATACCAACAAGCCAATTAGCGGGGTAATAACTGCTGCAGCTATATAAATCAGCCTTTCCCTGTTTATGCCGGGCAATATGGGTTTTGACAGTAATTCAGGTTTGGGCGGTGCACCATTTGTGGGTTCAAATTTATGCTGCCCTTTTAAAAATACAATTAAACCCAGCACCATACCTACACCGGCAAGTCCGAAGCCATAATGCCAGCCTAACAATTCGCCCAATAATCCACAGGCAAGAGGTGCCATAAACGCTCCAAGGTTAATTCCCATATAAAATATGGTAAAACCACCGTCGCGTCTTGGGTCATCCGGTTTATAAAGCCCCCCTACCATGGATGAGATGTTGGGTTTAAAAAAACCATTGCCTATAATAAGAAAGGCCAGGGCACCATAAAAAAACATACTTGATTCAATTGCCATTAAAAAGTGGCCTATAGCCATAAATACTGCCCCAAGAATAATTGCTTTTCTGTATCCCAGTATCTGGTCGGCAATGACACCGCCAATGAAGGGAGTAGCATATACCAATGCTCCGTAAGCGGCATAAATACCATATGCCTGGCTATCTCCGTATAAAATCTGACGGGTCATGTACAAGATTAACAATGCCCGCATACCGTAATAACTGAATCTTTCCCACATTTCTGTGAAAAACAGGGTGTACAATGCCCCGGGTTGACCATTCTTCATGTGTTTTTTACTTGATTGGTGAATACTAATTAGTTAAAGATGTAACTATTAACATTTCTTAATGAATTGGGCAAAGATATGTAAAAAAGCAAATGTTGGACTTCAGAAAAAAGAATTTTGGGATGGTTAAAATAACATCAGAATCTTAACCGCATTTGGGCTTTTATCTCTGTGCGGGAGTTTCCGTCAATCAAATCCAATCCGCTTCCAATCTGGTTTCGGTTGGTGTAAACGGTTTGTGCCAGGCGTGCCTGCAGGTCGATATTTCGGTTAAAACGGTATCTGGCAACTATGTATGCCCTGTGCCCTTTATCTGAATAAAAGGGAAAGGAAAAAGCATAAAGCACATCGTTTTCGTAGGCATAGATGCGGGCATCAAACCCATCTGTATCAAAAATGGCATAGCGTGCTGTGATAGCCCAGGGACTGGCAAAGCTTCGGTATCCTATATCCTGGTAAATCAAATATCCTGTTTGCTTTTTTGAACCATGCTCAAAAAACACAAGCTCAACCCGGTTGCGGAATGTAAAGGAGGGACTTACAGGATAACTTGCATGCAGTCTAATATTCTGCCTTTTTACATCATCAAGATATCGGATAATATTCTCATCAGGGGAGTTTAAAGGTTTGTTTTTAATGCGGTAGCGGGCATACATTTCAATTCTTCTTTCAGGTCGGTAATTCAATTGAACCAGATAATCATATCCTCTGGAGGGTGCGTAGGTTCTGAATTTCATCCAGGGAAAAGAAAAATGATCGGCATAGGCATTGAGTGTCCAGGCCCTTGAAAAGCGTGCATTAAGACCCAGGTAAATTCCGTCTTCATTTACTACACGTGTATTTTCAGAAAATGCTACGCTTAGCAACGACTGGTAATCTTTACTGAACCTTCTGTGTAAGATACTCATAGATAACCTGGGATCAAGACTCATCATAACACCGTTTAGCAAAGCATAGCCACCACTTCGGCTGGTTGCTGCTTCACCGAAAAAGTTGAAATTCCTGAAAATGTAATTGTAATCTAATCCTGCGGCCCAGTTGGTTCGATCATTGAAGTCAAACTGATTATAAAAAGAAAGATTTCTTCGAAACTCTGCACCTAACTCCATGTGATAACCTGTAACACCGATATGGAAATTCTGTCTGCGATAGGTAATGTTGGATCCCATAAAAGTTTCCTGTACTGCATTCCTGTTTTCCAGTTCGCGAGGGGTACGATGGAGCCCTGTTTGCTGCAGGCTTGTTATAACCAGTGCTTCCTGCATTATAGTGTCAAACTCTATAACATTGGCATCGCGACCTTTGCTTGAGTAAAAACCTGTGAATTCAAAATTTCCCAGTCTAACTGTTGTACCGGCTCCGCGCATAAAATTATTTTCGTCAACGGAAGTGTAAGGCCGCAAGCCTAAACCGTTTTTCTTTACGTTAACAGCTTCACTGCTTTTACCAAATGCAAGGCCAGACCAAAGGGTGAGCCCCTGACCGAATTGCACCTGGTAATCACCAACTGCCAGTGATTTGATGCGTCCTGCCTCGCGCAGGTAAAAATGTGCTGAATAAAAATCAAAGCCATAAGGTTGACTTCCCCGGAAAAACTCTTCTCCGGGATCCTTTTCAGCCGTAACTCCTATGCTTATGTTGTTGTAATAGGAAAACCGGTATCTTGAATACAAGCGGAAGGGACTACCCAGGTAAC
>SKSE01000333.1 GCA_007118135.1 Bacteroidales bacterium
AAAAAAGATGAAAAGATAAGTATCCCTTTTGAAATGTTTCTGTTTAGCATGAATTCGCGCTTATTTTTGTTTACATTGTTGCTTTTTCAAACAATTTGCAAAGGTAATCAATTCTTTGATTTCTTGCGTAATCAAAACGACAAAGTGAAAGTATAATTATCAGACAGTAATATATTTTAGGAAATAATAACAATGGTAAGCTTATTAAAAACCAATTTGCAGATATGAATTTTTTAAAGCTGTCCTTTTTAGTTAACCTGAAAAGCTGTAAATAAGCATACTTAATTAAAATTTCTCAATTAATCCATATATTATTGGATTTCCTTCCCGCAGGCTGATCCTGAAATTATCAATCATAATATCATTCCCGGCTTTATTCCATATATAGACTTTTAATAAGATATTCCTGCGATTTAAGTTTACATCTGACAGTTTTACTGAATGGTGAAACCTTTGCCAATGATTATCATAACTTGTTGGCAAATAAAAATCGGAAAAATCAGTGCCACCCCAATGGATAATTTCACCATTCGACTCTAAGGAAGCTACTAAAATAATCCCTTCCGGAAAATCAGAAAGTTTTGCATCTGCTGAAATGTCGATAAAGTTATTTCGGTTGTGGATTACATCATTTAAGGGTATTGAAAATAATGGGCCCCATTCGACATCGCTGGTCATTGAATAATAGTATTTGCCTGATGCGTCGGGTAACGGTTTAATTTTGGATGTATCAATGGAACCCCAATTTTCAGATATTTCAGAAGCAAAATCGAGATTACCGATGGTCTTTGAGTCATCAAAATTGCCTTTTGAAAACAAATAGGTTGTTCCTCCAAAATAGTTGTTTTTAATTTCTATAACTGGAAAATATTCCTGAATTAATGGTACCAAATTGGGATGAACAGATGATAAACAACCAAAATATAATTTGTAATGCTTTTTACTTTCAGATTTCAAAAAATGTTTAAAGTCTTTAATCTCCTGAAAGCTTTCAGCATAAAAAGTAAAATCGCTATTATAATCATATTTATTGATGTAATAATCGGTGATCTTTTCATGCGAATCAATTACAGAAACCAGATTTTCATATTTATCATTTAATGTTTGATGGTCAATCAGTATTCCTTTGTAAACGGAATTATAAAATATTTCATAATGTTTTCTGCCATAAATCAATGTCAATGTATTGGTTAAAAGAATAATCAAAACCAATATCAGGTTGATTTTAGTGCTTTGTTTCTTCATAAAACCAAATAGTACAAAAAACAAAAAAGGGAAGGTGAAAATCAATACAGAAAATTGAAGCACAGCATTAACATATCTGGAGTAAAGAAAGCCAATCAGAAAAGGCAGAATAAACCAAATAAATGATAATATTATGAATTTATAATTTAGCTTTTTCTTTTCAAAACCAAATATCCCAAACAAAACAATGGCAAGGGTTATAGTAATTACGAAAAATGAATAGTTGAAAATATAATAAATAAACTGTATTAAGAAATCATTTTGGGGTTTTCCTAACCATCCTTCAATGCCGCCAATATTTAACTGATAAAAAAAGATTTTTAAATGCGGTATATAGAGCACAAAAATCATTAATCCGGCCAGGAGATATTTTACTAAAAATTCTTTTTTTATGAGAAAAACTCCACTAATGCCTGCAATGACAGCAAACAACAGACTAAAATGGTGATTGTAAGAACACAATGATGCTGCGATTACAAATAAAATCAGGTTCTTATTAAAGTCCTTAGGAGGTTTCAATATCAGGTTGCTCAGATAATAAACCATAAGCAATGAAAAAAACAGCCCGCTGATATATGGACGGGCAATTTGGCTATGCATAACTGCAAATTGAATGGTTGCCATATAGGCAGCAGAAATCAATCCAACAGTTTCATTAAACCAATTTCTTCCAATAACATAAATCAAATAAACCGCCCCTATCCCAGCGATAATAAATGGCAACTTGACAATCCATTCCTGTGTACCAAATAATTTTGTCCAATAATACAGAAACACTTGTATTCCAGCAGGATGCCCGTCAATTTTAACTCCTTTCTCAATTAGTTCAGAGAAGCTGTCAAAATTTAAACGAAACAATGCACTGAACTCGTCATGAGTAAAAGGGATTTCAAAATAGTTATAAAATCTCAGGATAGCAGCAGCAGTGAGTATTATCAGAATTATGAAAGTATTGGTAAGCTTCATTTATAAAATAGTTTAAAACTATGGATACACAGAGAATTTATAGTTTGTCTAAGGATAAATGTGCGACAGCTAATTTCTTTACCGATCTCACTTTTATCTGTGATTTAGCATCTTCAAGAGCAATTCTGAGTAATTCCTTCCCATATCCTTCTGTTTGTATTGTCCTGATGCCCAAAAACAATTAACCAATAAGTAATTTGAAGCTTCAATGGGGACCCAACCCTTTTCTGCCGGTCCATACTCTATAAACACTTTCGCTCTTGCATCAATTCTACGAAAGATATACCCGTTATCGAATTGCTTTTTTAGCCAGTTTTTTTTATCCATAACTGTCTTTACACTTCTTATCAGAAATTGCACAACAAATGTGCTCTTTGTTAATATTTGACTTATCAAGGATAATTAGGTTTTCCATCTCTTTTTCCCTTATTTTATAATAATTGCGGTTCGTTTTTCTATTATAGAGCAAAATGTAAGTTTCTGTAACAACCCCGATGGACTGACATTTTTTTCCAAATATAGACGGAAAAAGTAAATATTTATGAGTTTTATTAGGAAGATCATTGATGGCTGGTGTGAAGAAAATCCCGCTGATATTTGTCCGGATAAGCTTATAAAAATGATAGATAATGTAAAATACTGGCTATCAATTCTTTGTGAAATACAGGAAAAGTTGATAAGAAAGGTCAATATACATAAATTTGCATACCATAGATGGTTTGTAAGTGGAAATACCACCTTTTATGATAAAAAAAAACACACTTTTTTTGGCCACAGGATTCGTTTTATTATGGAATTCGGGATTTATAGGAGCTAAGTACGGACTTGA
>SKSE01000022.1 GCA_007118135.1 Bacteroidales bacterium
GAACCGGGAACCAATGAAGAGATCATTGCATTCTGTGAAGAAAACTATGGTGTAACTTTTCCTATGATGTCGAAAATTTCTGTTAAAGGCGATGATATTCATCCACTATATCAATGGCTTACCCAAAAGGAGAAAAATGGTGTAACCGACTCTGATGTAGCATGGAACTTTCAGAAATATCTTATTGATGAAGAAGGAAACTTCGTAAAATATTTTTCTCCCAGGCAAGATCCGCTTTCCGAAGAGATTATTACCTGGATAAAAGGATAACCCTTTCAAATTTGATTTTTTACCCGCCTGACAGAATTTTCTTTCAGGCGGTTTTTTTTATCTTAAAAACTGCCGGGCGTCATAAAATCATTTATTTTTGTGGGTTTGGTTGATGATTCGCTGAAATAATTTTTTTGATTTTTATCATGAGCGATAACTTTGGCAGTAAAGTACTTGTGTTTGCAATCACAGAAAATCCGGTACTGGGTTTTCTCATAGAACCCTTTGCCGTGAGCATAAGTGCCAAAGGTCAGTTTGGGTATGATTTCAAAAAAGTAGTTAAAAACACTTCCTATGATTATTTTGACAGCTTAACATCTGAAGAAACTACCCTTATTGAAATAGTGGATAAATACAATGACGACAATCTTCAAAAACGTTTCAATCCTGCCCGCACCAAAACCCGCACATTTTATGATGACCTTGATCCGGATTTTGTAAAAAAGCACATAAGACCCTTTATCGACAAGGTTTTGTATGAAGCTGTTTCCTTAATGATTAAAAGTCATACACCACTGTTTTACAAAGGAGAAAACGCAGAAAGAATCAAGGAAAAACCCCTGAGACTGAAGCAGGAAATTGCTGACACCTGTTTTCATTTTGAGAAACTACCTGACAAAACGCTCTACAGACTTCAAATAAGAATACAAGACAAGGATCTTTTCCTGTTTAACAGCAACGCACAGCTCATAGCTGAAAAACCCTGTTTGCTTCTGTTGAATGATGAATTATTCAGGTTTCATCACGAACTGAACGGAAAGATGCTGGAACCTTTTGTCAGAAAAGAATTTCTTGAAATCCCCCAAGCATCTGAAAGACAGTTTTATAAAAAATTCGTACTGAAAAGTATCTCAAACCATTCCTTTACCAACAAAGGTTTTGAAGTAAAAACCTTCGATGAAAAACCCACACCGGTTCTTAAAGTTGAAGAACACTGGCAGGGCGATATCATGCTGGCTCTTTATTTCAGGTATGGCAATGGCATGGAGTTTTTTCCCGGTGATGGCATCAGGTCCGAAGTAAAATTCAACGACCAATGGCCCCGGTTTCATTTTGAAAGGATAGAAAGAGATTTTGACTTTGAGAATGAAATATCAGGATTTTTGAAAGGACTTGGACTTGTGAAAAAGGATGGACCCTTTCTGACCCTGGAGAATAATCCTGAAACCCATGCAAATAATGATGTTCTGAAAAGTCAGAAACAAATTCACATGCTGATTGACTGGCTTAATGTTCATTATGAAAGTCTTGAAAAGAAAGGTTTTATCCTGGAAAAGGAAATATCACAAAGAAAGTATTTTTCAGGGTCAGCAGAACTTAAACTTGAATCAGAGGAGAAGCATGACTGGTTTGATCTGGCAGGGAAAGTTCGTTTCGGGAAGTTTGAGGTCCCTTTTATCAGCCTTAGAGACCATATTCTTCAGGGCGACAGAGAATTTGTATTGCCAGACGGAAGCGTTGCGCTGATTCCGCTGGAATGGATGAGCATGTTTCATGATATTCTGAAATTTGCGCATAAGAAAGGAAATCAGCTTCAGATAAAAAAATACCACTATCCATTGCTTTCAAAACTGAAAGATCAGGGAATTCGGATTCCCGCATTCAACGGAACCCAAACCATGCAGAACCATCCTTTGCCTGAATTGAAGAATGTTGTAATGCGTCCATACCAGGTGACGGGTTTTAACTGGATGATGTTTCTGAAAAACAATAACCTGGGTGGCTGTCTTGCCGATGATATGGGATTGGGGAAAACCCTGCAAACATTGGCTTTGCTTTGCAGTGTGCACTTCAATGACCGGATTGTAAACCTTGATACCATTTATTATGAGTCAGAAGAACCAACAGCCGGCACGCAACTGGGATTGTTTGATTCTTATGAAAACACCATACAGGAAACCATGCCGGGTGATACATCCCTGATCGTAATGCCGCTTTCGTTGATTCATAACTGGATGGAGGAAATCAGAAGGTTTGCGCCGCAACTGAGAGTATTCCAGCATACTGGAACCAACAGGCCCATCCACAGCGGGGTATTCAGCAATTATGACATCATTCTTACCACTTACGGAACCGTAAGAAACGATATTGACATGCTGAAAAACTTTTATTTCAGCTATGTGATACTTGATGAAAGCCAGATCATTAAAAACGCTTCTTCCAAGATTTTCTCCGCCATCAAAAACCTGCAGAGCGGTCACAGGCTGGTACTTTCCGGTACGCCTGTGGAGAACTCACTCACTGACCTTTGGTCGCAGTTCTCATTCATAAATCCCGGTATGTTGGGAAGTCTCAATTTTTTCAGAAACGAATTTGTTAATCCCATTGAGAAAAAACAGGATGAGAGAGCAGCGCAAAAGTTGCAGAAACTTATCCGTCCTTTTATTTTGCGCAGAACCAAAAGCCAGGTAGCCAAAGAATTACCCGATCTGGTTGAAAAAGTGCACTACTGCGAAATGACTCCTGAGCAGGAGAGCTATTACGAAACCAAAAAATCTGAGATCAGGAATGCAATATTAAAAGGGATAGATGAACGGGGTGTTGACAAAACCCGGTTTGTGGTTCTCAGTGGCTTAACCCGATTAAGACTGATTGCCAATCACCCCTCCATTGTTGATCAGGATTATAATCACCTGTCAGGTAAGTATACCGAAATTATCCGAAGTGTGGAGAAGCTTATGGCAGAAGACCACAAAGTGCTAATCTATTCCCAGTTTGTGAAGCACCTGAATTTGTTTAAAAACCACTTTGATGAAAACAGGTACACCTATAGTTATCTTACCGGAAGTATTGCGGAGAAAGACCGAAAGAAAGTAATCCATGATTTTCAGACCAGGAATGACAACAAATTGTTTTTAATTTCCCTCAAAGCGGGTGGGGTAGGATTAAACCTTACCGGGGCCGATTATGTATTTGTGCTGGATCCATGGTGGAATCCTGCAGTGGAAAACCAGGCCATTAACCGTGCACATCGTATTGGTCAGGACAAAAATGTTTTTGTTTACAAGTTCATTACCCGCAATACGGTTGAAGAAAAAATACTCAAACTTCAGCAGAAAAAATCACACATAGCCGGAATGTTTATCAACCAGAACAATCCATTGAAATCGCTTTCCTTCTCTGAACTTCAGGAACTGATATAAAAAAAAGCTTTCCCGGTAAGGAAAAGCTTTTTTTACTTTGGGTTATGACTCCTGAAATAAATCAGGCATCAATATTGGCATATTTTGCGTTTTTCTCAATAAACTCGCGTCGGGGTGGTACCTCGTCGCCCATGAGCATTGAAAATGTACGGTTTGCTTCGGCTGCATTAACAATATCAACCTGGCGGAGTTTACGGTGTTCGGGATTCATAGTGGTTTCCCAAAGCTGCTCTGCGTTCATCTCTCCCAAACCTTTGTATCTCTGGAAACTGATACCGGTGTCTTTGCCGTTTTTGCTCATTTCTGCAATGACAGCTTTCCTTTCATCATCGGTCCAGGCATATACCTCCTCGCGTCCTTTTTTAACAAGGTAGAGCGGAGGTGTGGCAATATAAACATAACCGTTCTCAATCAGCTCACGCATGTAACGGAAAAAGAAGGTAAGAATCAAGGTTGCAATGTGGCTTCCGTCAACATCGGCATCCGTCATAATTATGATCTTATGATAGCGGAGCTTTTCAATGTTAAGAGCTTTGGAGTCTTCAGCAGTACCCACAGTAACTCCCAGTGCCGTATAGATGGTTTTGATCTCTTCATTTTCAAAGATCCTGTGTGGCATTGCCTTTTCCACGTTCAGGATTTTACCTCTCAATGGAAGAATTGCCTGGAATTTTCTGTCGCGACCTTGTTTGGCTGTTCCACCTGCCGAGTCACCCTCAACCAGATAGATCTCGCAAAGTTCGGGGTTTTTCTCTGAGCAGTCCGATAGCTTTCCTGGTAAACCTCCTGAGCTAAGTACACTCTTGCGCTGAACCAGTTCTCTGGCCTTACGTGCAGCATGGCGCGCCGTGGCAGCAAGAATTACCTTATTTACAATGGTCCTGGCTTCTTTAGGATGTTCTTCAAGGTAGTAACTCAACATTTCGCTTACCGCCTGATCAACAGCACCGGCCACTTCAGAGTTACCGAGCTTGGTTTTAGTCTGACCTTCAAACTGGGGTTCGGCAACCTTTACAGAAATTACAGCCGACAATCCTTCGCGAAAATCATCACCACTGATTTCAAATTTAAGTTTTGAAAGCATTCCTGACTTCTCAGCGTAGCTTTTAAGAGTTCGTGTTAAAGCTCTTCTGAAACCGGCCAGGTGAGTACCCCCTTCAATGGTGTTGATATTGTTTACGTAAGACTGCACATTCTCTGCGAATGATGAGTTATATTGCATGGCCACTTCAACAGGAGTACCGGATTTTTCTCCATCCATATAAATGGGCTCATCAATAAGTTTCTCACGTGTATCGTCAAGATACTGCACAAATTCCTTGAGTCCTTCTTCTGAGTAATATTCTTCATGTAAAAACCCGCCATTTTCATCTGTAACCCTGCGGTCTGTAATTGTAAGTCTTACACCTTTGTTAAGGAACGCAAGTTCCCTCAACCGGTTGGAAAGAATTGAGAAGCTATAGCTTGTTTCTGTGAAAATGGTATCGTCTGGGAGGAAAGTAACTTCGGTACCTCTTTGGGTGGTTTCACCATTTACCTGCCGAACCTGATATAAGGGCTTCCCTTTGCTGTATTCCTGCTGCCAAATCTGATTGTTTCTGTAAACAGTTACTTTCATTTGTATAGAAAGTGCATTAACACAACTTACACCCACACCATGCAAACCCCCTGAAACTTTATAAGAGTCCTTGTCAAATTTTCCACCGGCGTGAAGTACTGTCATTACCACTTCAAGAGCACTTCGGCCTTCTTTTTCATGGATATCGATGGGAATTCCACGTCCATTGTCAAGCACAGTAATTGAGTTGTCCTCGTTAATAGTAACATCAATTTTATCGCAATGGCCACCCATTGCTTCATCAATTGAGTTGTCAACTACTTCATATACAAGGTGGTGAAGACCTTTGGTGCTGATATCGCCAATGTACATGGCGGGCCTTTTTCTTACTGCCTCCAAACCCTCCAAAACCTGGATGCTGGTGGCATCATAATTCATCTGTTTTACAATGTTTTCTTTCTTATCTACGCTCATATTTTTATAACCTTCTGAATAACCCACAAAGATAAGCTTTTTTAGTTGTTTCAGGATACCAAAAACGTCTAAATATCGCTATTTTATTAACACTTTTATATATTTGTAAAGGCAAGATATACAGAGCTTTATGGTGTTTTTAACAAAGTGTCGAAAACTCTCACTTAAAGGGGAAATATTCGGGCACAAAAAACCGTGCTTTTTCATAAAAAAAAGCCCTTTTCCGGGCTCTTTTTTTTAGTAATAAAACGAAATAGTATTCAGATAATCTTTCATGCTAAAATGCGTAACTAACGCCACCCAAAATATTAAACCTTTGCGATGGATAATTAAACCATCTTTCCAGGGGTTGGTTCTGAACATTATTCAAATTGAGAAATACCGAAAGAATTTTGGTATATCGGTATTCAATCCCGAAATTCAAATCAACATGGAAACCATGAATTTCTCTTGCTTCTGCAACACCTTCTTCATTAAATACTCTCGCATAAGTTGAATTTCTTGCAAATGCTCCGGCATTGAGAATAATCTTATCCTGCATATTGTATCTGGCTGACAGGCTAAGCTTAAAAGTTGGCATATGCCAGGCTTCAATTTCCTTATCGAGTGTATATTCAAAGTAATCAGCACCCAATCGTAATTTTAGTCTTTCACCCACATTACTGAATAGCTCAGCGCGAAAGTTGAATATTCGCATATCATCATAAGTAACATTAAACTGATTATTAAGAATCTGAGCTGTATCTGTAATAAAAAAGGCGTAATCTTCCCATGAGCTTGAAGAAACAGATAAATTGAATGAAGCAAAAGAACTTATTGAACCTTTAATACCGCCTCGCAGCTCATACTTTTTATTGGTAAACGCCAGGGGACTGTTGGTATTTACAAACGGATTGACCAGGCTGATATCACGTAGCGTGTGTTTTTGAACTTCGCCATCGAATGTTGAATAAGCAATCAGACGGTCATTGACCAGATTCAGTTCGGCTGCTGCAATGGGGTAAAACCTGGTATGGCCTGTTGAATCAAGCTGAAAGGATGCATTTAAGCCCACACGGAAGCTAAAATCAGCAATCCGGGCCATAATACTCGGAGCAATTTTTATAAGCCCTGAATTGATGGTATCGGTTGCTGTCTTGTTATGAAAATAATCAGCACCGAAATCAAGTTGAAAGCTCTGATTATCAGCAAATCCAAGCGGATCTTCAACAATACTTTTTCCGAGGATGGTTGAAAATTCAAGCCTTTGCTCAGTGGCATCATACCTGTCGGTCAGATAATGATATTTCAGATTCAGGTCGTGTTGCAGCCTGTTGGGGTCAAGATAATTGCTTCTGAATCCCATAGCAGGTGATATATAATGGAAAACCTGTCTTATATCCTTATCCGGTAATTCATCAATATATTGCAGCATATCAAGGTCTTCGCTGTAATCATCACGTCTGAAACCGTAATAATGCATCATATTACGCTCATAATTCAAATCGCCTTCGATGGTATGATTACGCAGGAATCTTTTTCCGTAAAGATTTATCTTGTTATCAGAATAGCCACTCGGGCCGTAATCATCAATTCCGCCACCTGATGAAATATGTTTCAGGTGTACACCGTAAGCATATTCATTGGAGCGGAGCGAGTTGTAAAAAACTTCTCCGTAAGGTGTAGTATAGTTTCCCAATCCGCCTTTAACAAATCCATTGTAAAGTTTTGCAAGAGGCTCTCCGCGCATGCGTGCCGGACTCAGCGGCTCAAGAGAAAATCTTGTTGGGATCTGCACAGGGTTGATACTGTAATCAAATGATATATCAATCTGTAAAGTATCATCAAGACGAGGGTTGAAGTTCATTTTAAATGCATCGGAGATAGTTGGCTCATAGGGTGCAATAACCTTTATCTCATCAAAGTCCAGTTGCTGGGCGAAGAGACTGCTAACCGGCATTGCCAGAAAGAGTATTACGCCGGCAAAAATAAGGCTGTGAACTGAAAATAACTTTTGCATATATATTGGTGTTTAGCTATTTCTGAAATGATTAAAAAATTCCTGTATTGCTGCCCGGACTGGTGCCGAAATCAATTTCCAGCGGGTCGGGATCTTCTGTCTGTTCTCCTGATCTTTCCTGCCTGTTTATTTCTTCAAGCTTACGGATAGCTTCCATTCTCAGGTCTTCTCCTTCATAATTTTCGATGATACTCTCCAGTGTGCTTCTTGCCTGGAATATATTATCCTGCTCCAGATAGTTATCGGCGAGCAGGATAAATATTCTCGCAAGCCAGTAATCGTAAGGAGTCAGATAATTGATATAATCGAAAATAAGTTCTTCACACTTATCGTAGTTACCCTGCCGGAATTCAATCAGGGCAAGATTATATTTGGCTTCGGCTGCCATAACATTTTCTGCAATGCGGTTGGTTATGCTGAAATGTTGTCTTGCCATATCCATATTGCCTTGCTTCATGGCTGCCCTGGCTATAAGCAGGTTGGATTCCTGGGTAACTTCCTGGCTAAGTTTTTCAGCTTCCAGTACTTTTTGTGCGGCATTGATGGTTTCAGCAGTGCGCTCCAGGCGGCTCAGCGAGCGCATTTGACCAATTTGCGCATCAAGTTTATTGCTACGGAATTCTGCAATTTCTTCCAGGGTTTCATAATGGCCTAGTGCTGCAGCATAATGGCCCATGGCAAAATTGATCTGTGCAGCCCTTAAAGCAGCATTTTCAGAGAACTTTGATTTAGGCCTTGCCAGCACGTATTCATAACCTGCAAGGGCTCTTTGCCTTTCATTCATCCTGAATTCACACTCAGCTTTGTAAAAATGTGCATTCAATGCAAAAATACCACGGGGAAACCTGTCAATGTAGTTGGTAAAACTTCTTACAGCATTTTCGCAGTCTCCCTGCATGTATCGGTTTTCGGCGGCAATGTAACTTAATGAATCCTGCTGGGCTTCCGTTACATTGGCAAATCCAAGATTTTGTGAAAATCTGACGTATTCGTCAACCCTGTCCATTGCAACGTAAATATTGCGCATACTGGTAAGGGCTTCCTGCGATTCCGGTGAACCAGGATAATTTTCAATTACCCGTCTGAAGACCTGAAGAGCCTGTTCATCCTGGTTGAGATTGAAATGAATCAATCCCGTTTTCAGCATGGCACTGCGCACATAACTGGAATTGGGATGGCGGTTTATAATTTCATTGTAATACTGCAATGCCCTGGTGGGGTTATCCTGGATAACATAAGTATTGGCCAGTTCATAGCGTGCATCAACAATAAATGCTGATGTTGGATATTGCTGCAGCAGGTTTTGCAAAGTTTGAATTTTGCCATTAAAATTACCTGTTACACCCTGCACAAGAGCTTTCTGAAAAATGGCATAATCCCTGTCGCTGGCGTTGAGTGCTATGGCTCTGTCATAAAAATCCAATGATGCAGAATAGCTTTTGGTTATAAAATAACTGTCGGCAATGCGCAAATAGGCATCGTTGCGAAGATTTCTGCTGATATCACGGTCATTTATAAATTTCCGAAAAGCGGTAATAGCCTGCGGGTATTCTTTTTTCTTGAAATGAGAATACCCAATAGTATAATTGGCCAGGTTATATTCCGGTAAACTAAAAGCACCCTGAACAAGTAGAAACCGGTTATGAATACTTATGGCTTCAGTGTACTGTTCGAGTCTGTAGTGCGCTTCGCCCTGCCAGAAAAGTGCCTGTGCACGAATGGTCCTGTTATCGGCGTATTGTAATGATTTTTCAAAGTGGTCAATTGCCCCTCTGAAATCACCGTTATTAAAAAGTTCAACACCCCTGAAGTAGGCTATACGCTGATGCGCAGACCGCAGAGCAGAAGTGTTAATGGGAATGGCTTCTATACTGGTAAGTGCATCTTTATAATTTCGGGTGGTAAGATACAAATCAATAAGATGTCTGTACGCTTCCTCACGACGGGGCGAATTGGGATACTTATCAATATACCTTTGAAATGCAATAATGGCTTCATTAAAGGGATTCAGCGATAATTCAAAAGATAGCTTGGCATAATTAAACAAAGAGATCTGACTGATTTCCTCCACAAATTCCAGACGGTGAGCTGCCAGAAATGCATTTCTTGCAGAACGTTTCTGATCGGTTTTCAGGTAGCTATCGGCCAGATGGTATAAAGCGTTTTGGGCCAGTTCGTCTTCGGCATTGGTAACTCTTTCAAAATTTGGAATTGCCTTATCATAGTTACCGGCTTTAAAGTGGGCAAATCCCAACTGGTAATAATCCTCTCTGCTGATACGCTGCCGGGTTTGTCTCTGGAATTCCTCAAGATAGGGAATAGCTTCCCTGAAATTGCCCATATTATAGTGCGATTCACCTATCATTCTCGATATTTCAGCCCCGCGACGCGTGCCGGCATCTTCAAGCAGAGCCGGTGCAAAGGTCAGTAGTTCATCATATCTTTCCTGCAAAAAGTATATATGCGTAATGTAATAGGGTACTATAGGGCCAAAACTTCCATCATCAACAAGTCTTTGAAAGTTTGTCAGTGCAGTTTCATAATTACCTTCACTATAAGCAATATGTCCATAATAATAGGTAGCTGGGGCGAAGTAGGTAGACCTGGGATCTCGGATATCAAAAAAGAACTGTTTTGCCCTTGTATAGTTATCGGTCATGAAATAACTGTAGCCGGTTTTAAAACGTAACTCTTCGCGCTGTTCAAATGTCAGGTCGCGCGAAGCTACCCGGGAATACCACAGTATGGCTTCATCATACCTCCGGCTTCTGTATTTAAGATTTCCCATCTGGAAACTTGCAATCCCCTGCCTGGGGTGCGATGGATTTCCGAAAATAAAATCAGTAAGTTGTTTTTCAGCATCCGGATGGAAAAGCTCAACTGCACATATGGCTGCGTAATATTCTGAATTTATGCGAATCTCCGACTGCGGGTCATCAATATTATCGCGTGTTTGCAGAAAAAGCTTCTGGGCTGCACCATATTTACCTTTATTGAAAAGCTCCAGTGCCAGGCGATAATCGGCCTCGGGCTGGTCATAAATGGCTGTTTGCTGTGAAAATGTGCTGAAAGACATGATAAATATCATCAGCACAATTGAAGGAATGAACTTTTTTATCATATGATATGAAATTTTGCACGAAATTACAAATAAAAAACAGACACTATGTTGCATGCTTTTCAACAATAGCGCCTATTTTTCAACATTTACAAAGTGTTCTGGAAAAACAGCAGCATCACTTAAAATTTACAGGAAAACGCTTGTAGTTTAATATTATTGGAGAAGAAATAAAAAAAAGACAGGCTTATAAGCCGGGTTCTGTTTTTCAGGCACCCGAAGACACCTGAAACTCCTGCCATTTATCTGGGAACAGGTTTGCACCTGATCTCTAACGACCTACCCTCCGGGTTTGGGCGGGCAGCCCTCAATCCCCGGTTTATTTGGTCTTTCAACGCATAAGGTTTACCCGCAAATGATGTCACCACCACTTGCCGTGAGCTCTTACCTCACGTTTTCACCCTTACCCCGAACATGCCGGGGCGGTTGTTTTCTGTGGCACTTTCTCTTGCTCTCCGGTCAGAAACCGGAAAGCAGCTTCCCGTTAGGAAGTATGCTGCCCTGTGTTGCCCGGACTTTCCTCTCTGCCCTTAAAGGCACAGCGGCAGGAAAGCCTGTCTTTATTTTATTTGTTGCGATAAAAATGTACTTCAGTTGCTCCCATACCATAGCGGGCATAAGGAGCATCGTAAAACTCTATTCCTTCAGTTTTTTGAAGAAGATTTACAATCTCAGTCTTCAATTTTCCGTTTCCAATTCCGTGAATAAAAATGATCTTTACAAGTTTCTCCTTTTGAGCCTGATCCAGACATTTCCTGAAATAATCAATCTGTATGTTCAGC
>SKSE01000008.1 GCA_007118135.1 Bacteroidales bacterium
CATGAAAACATGCTAATGACGGTGAAAAGTTTAATATGAAAGTGCAATTTGACCTAAACACACGGACAGACAAGAACCGCCAGTGCATAACAGGCGGTATATTTTATTGCCGAGATAGTGCTGGTTTCAATGTTTCTGCTTCTAATGAACTTTTGTTTGTTTTGACAGGTCAGAGCTTCGAAATCGGCAACAAAAACATACCGCCAACCGTTGTGTGGCATACAAATAGACGGCATTACACTAAAACAACATGGACTTAGAAGATTTAGAGAGACATATTGAACAAGCAATGAATGAGTATAACAATCAATCGATTCTTGATTTTGAAGGATACTCACCTTTTGATATGCACCAAATTTTGTATTCTACATTTGGTAAAAGTAGCCCGTTACAATTACAAAAACTACCTGACACAGATTATAAAAAGATACCGATACTTAACCAAATTAAATATTTAGCTGACCTAATAGATAAAAACGGAGAAATTAAATTAACGAGCAAAGGATTTTTACCTACAAAAATTGTTTCAGAGCTTTATGAGCAAAGATTTTTAAAGGATAAGAATATTGACAGCGGAATTTCTAAATTATATAAAGAAACTGATTCAATTACAATTAACCTGACAAGGATTTTAATAGAGCTTGCAGGATTGGCAAAAAAAAGAAGCGGTAAATTAAGTTTGACTAAAACCTCAAAAAAAATACTTAGTGACAATCACGTATTATTGGAAAAGCTATTACTAACTTTTACTACAAAATTTAATTGGGCATACTACGATAGATATGGAGACAATCAAATTGGTCAATTTGGCTATGGATTCTCATTGATACTATTATCAAAGTATGGTCATGAAAATCAGTTGGAAACTTTTTATGCAGAGAAATATTTTAAAGCATTCCCACAATTATTTGATTCTATTGAACCCAGCTTTGGTACACGCGAAGAATATGCCGCTAACTGTTATTCAATTCGGACTTTTAGAAGATTTCTGGATTATTTTGGATTAGTAAATATAAACGAGCAAGGTCTTGGAGTTGACAGGAAAAGATATGTAGAAAAAACCAATTTATTCGACGGACTAATTAAATGTACGCCACACAATATATAGGAATATGAGCGGTCTGCAAGACCCAGCGAGTATTCCCGGTTGAACCACATCCAATAAACATAGCCCACGGTTTAAACCGTGGGCTATTTTATTCCAAATCAGCCTGCAAAATATTCACACCAAAAACATAAATTATTCGCCTGATCCTTTTATATTTGAAAATAAATTAAAAGGCCCGTCCAGGTTGTGAGACGAACTGAGGTTGTATTCTATGCTGCAAAAGCCAATCGCAAAAATTATTAAAAATTAAAAATTGCCAACCAAAACCAAAGCAAAATGAAAAAGATTTTTTACACATTAGTATTCAGCATTTTAAGCCTAAGCGTTTTAGCACAATCGCCACAAATGTTCAACTACCAGGCAGTTCTTAGAAATGATGCCGGAGAGCCCAGGGCTTCGCAGGATGTAACCGTAAAGATTGATATTTTGCAGGGCAGTGCAGGCGGCGCGGAGGTTTTCACCGAAACCCACGATACCCAGACCAATGAATTCGGACTGGTAAATCTTCAGATCGGCTCGAACCAGTCGCTGGAAGTGGTTGACTGGAGTGCTGACGAGTATTTTTTACAGGTAAGTGTAAACGGTAATATAATGGGTACAACGCAACTTTTGAGTGTGCCTTATGCTTTGCATGCCAAAACCGCAGAAACTGTAACAGGAGAAGGTAGTGGCTCTCGCTACGTTGGCGAACTTTACGGAGGTGGCGTTGTATTTTGGGTTGACCACACAGGGCAGCACGGTCTTATTGTAAGCATGGTTGACCTTAGCACAAATCATGCATGGAGCAATGTTACAAACACTTTAATTGGCACTACAAATGACTGGGATGGTGCCAATAACACCACAGCTATAATAGAACAAAGTGGACACACTTCAAGTGCAGCCCAACTCTGTGCCAATTATACAAATGCAGATTATGGTACAGGGACGTATAGTGATTGGTACTTGCCGAGCGTTGCTGAGGTAAACCATATTTGGAATAATTTTTACGAGGTGCAAAAGGCACTTACCATTGATGGTAATCCTGACACTACACCCCTTGCAAGAGCCTGGTACTGGTCGTCGTCGGAGGCCGATGGTGGCACCGCGATGGGCTTCAGCTTCTTATACGGCTTCACGAGTTTCAGCGGTAAGGGCGATCCAAGCGCTGTTCGTGCGGTGCGGGCTTTTTAACCCCGGTGAACCAAAGCGATGGGAAATGGATAAATCCATTAAATTTAATATGGCGCATTACATAGCCCACGGTTTAAACCGTGGGCTATGGGGGCACAATCCTGGAATAAAACCGTTTTAACGGTTTCAATACTGCTGGCATAAAAAATATCTGCTTGCGTTATAAATAATTTCGTACATTTAATTGTTTTAATAATAGAAAAATATCTCCCCCTTATTGCTTAACGATAACATTATCTACATCTGGTTGCCATACAAAAATACAGGAGGGAAAAGCTATGGCAAAAAAGAATCTCCTTGTTTTATTGTTTTTTGGTTTGATTGTGATTACACCCATTAATGCTCAAACCACAATTCCGGGTGGCTATGTTTCCGGCACCCGGACAGCATTGCGCTCACCTTACAACTTCATGGACCACATTACTCTTCACGCTGATGCTGCACTCACCATTGCGGCAGGAACTGATATTATCTTTCATGGAAATTTAATTTTGACCGTTTACGGAAATCTCTCTGCTACGGGAACCCCAATTGACAGCATTAATTTTTTACCACTCAAAAAACCGCATAGTAACCAATAGAAAGGGGGGCATTATGACACCAAACCCATGCAGGTTAAAAGCAACATTTATCAGGAGGCTTGTTTGTGCAGCCACACTTTTAACTTTTCTTTTTTCACAATCAACTCTCCAGGCACAGG
>SKSE01000290.1 GCA_007118135.1 Bacteroidales bacterium
TCAATGAGCTGGCTGTGGGCACAGGTGCCAATCCAAGAGCATTATGGATCGTAACAGAGGCTTTGGTTTCCCTGGGTTATCTTGAACATAACAGCGGGAATTTAAAGCTAACCCAGGAGTGTTACTCCGTTTTGTATGATAAGAAAAGTCCGGATTATCAGGGTTTTGCATTTATGCATACCTATAATCTTATGCCCAGGTGGTTGGAGCTGCCAAACATTCTTAAAACCGGCAAACCGGTTCAAAGAATGCAGGATTCTGATGAGCAAAAATATTTCATTGAGGCTATGAGTCATTATGCTCAGGAAGATTCCATGGAGATAGCAGAGTTTTGCTTGCAGGGCCTCTCCACCCAACCCAGGCTAATCGATATCGGAGGTGGACCACTCACCATCGCCTGGGCTTTTGCCCGGAAGGGAGCAACGGTAACTATACTTGACCTGCCGGAAGTTGTTGAAATGATGGAGCCTGAAATTGATGCGGGACTTACCATAAAAATGGTGAAAGGAGATTTTACCCTTGGCCTTCCGGATGGTCCGTTTGACCTGGCTTACCTTGGCCATATCTGCCACATATTTGGGGAAAAGGAAAACAGGAAACTGTTCAAAGATGTTGCTGGAAAGCTTTGTGATGGGGGCAAAATAGTCATTAATGATTTTATCCGGGGTACCGGACCTGATGCCGCCATGTTTGCAGTTAATATGCTTGTAAATACAGAAACCGGCGGTACATGGACATTTGAGCAGTATAAAGCCTGGCTTGAAGATGCCGGTTTTACCGTTTCGCCTTTACAAACGTTAGGCGAAAACCAGATGATAGTAGCCCGTAAAAACAAATGACAGGTAAAATAAAATTTTGCTAACCTGAAAAGGGTACTGTTTAACAAAGAACTTATATATCCTGATTTACACAAAAAAAAACTAATTCACTGCTAAAAATGGAATTGGTTTAGTTTGATTAAGTGGTTCTGATTTTATCAACTTTACAGGTTTGAATAAAAAAAGTCCCGCTGGAAAAGCAGGACTTTTGAAAAACCGGGTAAAAGTTCTTTAAGCTTTTTTTACATTAACAGCCTTTTGCCCCCTCTCATCTTCAGACAGTTCAAATTCAACTTTGTCATCATTGGCAATCTTGTCAATTAACCCCGAGTGGTGCACAAACACGTCCTTCTCGGATTTATCATCTACAATAAATCCGTAACCTTTTTTCTCATTGAAGAATTTAACAGTACCGGTTTCCATAGTTAAAGTATTAATTCGTAAAAAATTATAAATAACAGTCAAAAATACAACTTTTTACAATATATGGAAATTTTTTTCAAAAAATCTTAATATGGGCATATGCAAAACCGGCAGGATAATTCCACGTATGATTCTTGTGCAAGCAGAGAAAAAGGTTTACGTTACGAAATTACCGCTGCCGGTATTACAAAGTTAACTTAAAAATATTGAATTTCCTCAATGAGTTGCATGGGATGATTGATTAGTTGTGGGTTTTTGTCAAGATGAATAAGGCCTGAAATAGGTAGTTTCTTAACCATAAATCTGCTCTTATCATCCTCATCGGTAAATTTTACCAACAGCAACGAACCGAGTTTAATGGTAAAGTTGGGTACGTTTTCAGTTACTTCCATTAGACTTTCGCGGGTTTTTGCCAGTTCAACATTGTTACATGACCCGTTTTTGAAGCATTCCTGTATTTCGTTAATGATTGTATACATTTCGCGGGTAGAAATTTCATCGCGGGTACGTGTCATCAGTTCTTTGTAACCATGGCGGGTTTCTTCGTGGCTGTAGGCATTTAGCCCCAGGCTTTTGGTCAATTTCAGCACTACATTGTGGCAGTTGTTACTTTCATTTTCATCGCGGGTATCAAACCATGATACGATAGGAATATACCTGTGCAGCTTCCTTATCTTATAGTCGGAATTGATAGAATTGAAAGAAATGTAATCGCTGAAAGCATTTTGCAGGATGTAAATCTGGTCTTTAAGCCTTAAAATTTCCTCATGATGTTTCTTTTCGAGCTTTTCAATATGTTTCTCATAGTAGCCATAGTATTGTTTCATGAAACGATTTTGTGGACCGGCAGCCACCAGGCGCTGACCAATTTCTGTATCCAAAAACTGATTGAAGTTCTCTATAAACTGATCAGCAAGTTTTTCGGCCTGCTTGTTATATTGGGTTTCATACTTCCAGGTATTCCTGGGATTCAGAATATGCGAATCAACTCCTTTAACTTCCATGGGTACGCTTAACCCAAAAGGTACTACTTCTTCCACCTCTGCATTATCAAGTGACCCATCGAGAATAGCAGTAATGATTCTCCTGGTTGATTCAAGATCAATCCGATTTCCCACACCGTAAGGTCCGCCAATCCAACCGGTATTTACCAGGTAGGCAGTAGCGCCGTGTTTTCTCATTTTATCGGCCAGCTGTTGTGCATAAACCGTTGGATGGAGCAGCAGAAATGCCGCACCAAAGGCAGATGAAAATGTTGGCAAAGGTTCCTTTACACCTCTTTCGGTTCCTGCAAGTTTACTTGTAAATCCGCTCAGGAAGTAATACATGGCCTGTTCACGGGTTAGCCTTGATACCGGCGGGAAAACCCCAAAAGCATCTGCTGTAAGGAAAATAATCTTTTTTGGGTGGGTTCCCTTACTTACAGGTTTTACAATGTTATCGATGTGATAGATAGGATATGAGACCCGGGTATTTTCTGTTTTGGTGGTATCGTAAAAGTTGATTTCACCATTTTCATGATTATAAACCACGTTTTCAAGCAATGCATTTCGTTTAATAGCATTGTAGATATCGGGTTCCTTTTCCTTGCTAAGGTTTACGCATTTGGCATAACATCCACCTTCAAGGTTAAAAATTCCTTCATCATCCCAGCCATGTTCGTCGTCGCCGATTAGGTAACGATCGGGGTCGGCAGAAAGTGTGGTTTTACCTGTACCTGAAAGTCCGAAAAAGATAGCGGTATCGCCGTTTTTACCCATATTTGCCGAACAATGCATGGATGAAATTCCTTCCAGCGGCAGGTAATAATTCATTACAGAGAAAAACCCCTTCTTGATTTCGCCTCCATACCAGGTTCCACCTACAAGCGACATTTTTTCTTTCAGGTTAAAAGCCACATAAACATCAGAGTTTAGATTCTGTTGCTCCCAGTTTTCATTTACCGTTTTGCATGCGTTGAGCATAACAAAATCGGGCTCGAAGTTCAGGAGCTCCTCTTCTGTAGGCCTGATAAACATATTCTTAACAAAATGGGCCATCCATGCCACTTCAGTGATCACGCGGATCTTCATCCTTGAGTTTTCGTTGGCGCCGCAAAAGGCATCCATTACGTAAAGTTTTTTGCCGTGAAACTGTGTCAGGGTGGTTTCGCGCAGCTCTTCCCAGACTTCCTTGGTGATGGGGTGGTTGTCGGATCTCTTGGCTGTGGGTCCTGCCCACCAGATCTTGTCTTTACTTGAACTCTCCCTTACGATGTATTTGTCCTTGGGCGACCGACCGGTAAATATACCGGTGTCGACAGCTACGGCACCCAGGTTGGTTTCAAAGCCTTTTTCAAACGAATTAATTGCAGGGTCGGTTTCATGTTTGAAAAGCTCATCGTAAGATAAATTGTAGAAAATCTCCGGCGTGTCTTTTATGCCGTAGATGCTTACATCCGGCGGGTGAACCCGGATGGCTTCGGTTTTTTGTGTCATAGGTTACTTTTATTTTTCAGCCGGCTGTCGGCTGGGTTTAACATTGTGTTTTGATGCTGCTAAAATTAACAAAAAAGCTACAAAAGCAATATTTATTTCAATAAAAATAATTGCAGGCTTCAGAATGTTATATCAAATAAAGTAAATGAACAAACTTTGCACTCCACATTTTGTTTTTTAACAGTAAATCTTATTTCATGTTTGACACTAATTACACAGAAATACTCAATAGGGTTAAACAAATTGATCCTGTTGCATACGGTCGTTCAAGAAATTTTGCAGATGGAGCCGTAACAAAGCTTTCACCTTATATTTCCAGAGGTGTTATTTCTACCCGGTTTGTCATGAATTCGTTATTAAACCGGGGTTTTGAAGTTACTCAAATGCAAAAGCTTATACAGGAACTTGCCTGGCGCGACTATTTTCAGCAGGTGTGGAAATCAAAAGGAGATGATATCAATCAGGATTTAAAAAATAATCAAAATGGTGTAAAGCATCATCACATGCCATTTGCTGTTCTAAACACACAAATCGGTATTCAGGCTATTGATCAGGGTATCAAGGATCTGTACAGAAACGGATACATGCATAATCATATTCGTATGTATGTGGCATCCATTGCCTGTAATCTGGGGGGAAGCCACTGGGAAACTCCTTCAAAGTGGCTCTACTATCATTTGCTTGATGGCGACCATGCCAGCAATACTTTAAGCTGGCAATGGGTAGCCGGGGCATTCAGTAACAAAAGGTACTTTGCCAACCAGGATAACATCAACAAGTATTGTCATACCCATCAAAAAGACACTTTTCTGGATGTTGGATATGATCAATTTAATACAATGTCAACTCCGCCGGTACTTGAAAAAACCTGCTTGCCTGAACTAATCACAATTTTACCTCCCACTAAAGAAATCAATGTTCATAAAGAGAAACCCACGCTGATTTACAATTCCTATAACCTTGATCCTAAATGGAAAAAACCGGAAGATGCCAACAGGATTCTGCTTCTTGAACCTTCGCATTTCAATACATACCCTGTTTCTGATAAAACTATCTCATTTGTTCTTGCACTTGCTGAGAATATTCCCGGAATACAGGTCTTTACCGGTGAGTTTAATGACCTTGTAAACAAATATGATTTGAAGAAAATTTATTTTAAAGAACATCCCTTTAATGTTCATTACAAAGGAATTCAGGAGAGCAGAGACTGGATGTTTAATATTGAAGGATATTATCCGTCATTTTTTAAATTCTGGAAAAAATGCGAAAAGGAACTGGGGATTTGAAAAATAAAACATATAAGAAAGAATATTTACCTTACAAAATCTGTCCGGTTTGTGGATTGCCTTTTAACTGGAGAAAGAAGTGGCAAAGAAACTGGGATTACATAACATATTGCAGCGAAAAATGCAGAATGAATAAAAAGCAAAAACAATGAGCACAGTTAATATCATATTTCCTGATCAACTATTTGAAAAATCACCCTTGCCTGTTGATAATCATAAAACATACCTGGTAGAAGAATACTTGTTTTTCAGTCAATACAAGTTTCATAAACAGAAAATTGCCTTTCTCAGGGCGGGAATGAAATTTTACGAAAACTTTATCGCGAAAGATGCAAAGCAAACAGGATATATTGATGCACAGCAGCCGGAAAGCGATATACGGAAACTCATTCCTTATCTGAAAAAGGAAGGAGTAACAGAAATCCATTACATTGACCCTGTGGATGACTGGCTGGAAAAAAGAATAGAAAAAGCCTGCAGGGAAAATAAAATTTCTGCCATAAAGTATGACAATCCCAAATTTATCAATACTACCAAAGATATTGAAGAATATTTCCGTGACAGAAAAAAGTTCTTTCAAACCGACTTTTATATTGACCAGCGCAAAAAGCGTGGTTTGTTGCTTGATAGCAAAGGAAAACCCAGGGGAGGCAAATGGAGTTTTGATTCGGAAAACAGAAAAAAATATCCGGCCGGCAAAAAAGCCCCTGTTGTTCAGTTTCCTGATGTCAACCCCTACTGGAATGAAGCTGTTGAATATACCGAAAAAAACTTTTCTGAAAATTATGGGAAACTAAATAAAAAGCCTTTCTATCCGGTAACTTTCAAAGACAGCCGGGAATGGTTGAAACAATTTCTCAAAAAGAGATTTCATGAATTCGGACCTTATGAAGATGCCATTGTTGCCGAAGAAAATTTTCTTAACCATAGTCTTTTAAGTCCTCTGATGAATTCGGGTTTGTTAACTCCCGGGGAGATTTTGAATGAAGCATTGAATTATGCAGCAAAAAATGATGTACCTCTGAATTCTCTCGAGGGTTTTGTTCGTCAGATTTTGGGCTGGCGCGAATTTATCAGGGCCATGTACAATTTAAAGGGTAGGGAGGAAAGAACCCGTAATTTCTGGGAGTTTGACAAAAAAATTCCTTCATCGTTTTACACTGCTGATACCGGTATTGAACCCTTGGATATAGTAATAAAAAAAGTTCTGGAAACAGGTTATTGTCATCATATTGAACGCCTTATGGTTCTGGGAAATTTTATGATGCTCTGCGAATTTGACCCCGACGAAGTGTACCAATGGTTCATGGAAATGTTTATTGATGCCTACGACTGGGTGATGGTGCCAAATGTGTATGGTATGAGCCAGTTTGCCGATGGCGGAATATTTGCCACCAAACCCTACATCAGTGGTAGCAATTATCTGATGAAGATGAGCGATTTTAAAAAAGGGGAGTGGCAAAAGGTTTGGGACGGACTGTTTTGGCGTTTTATGGACAAACATCGTGAATTCTTTAACAGGAATCCAAGGATGGGAATGCTTGTAAGAACCTTCGACAAAATGCCTGCAGAGAAAAAAGAAGCACATCTGAAACACGCTGAAAACTTCCTGGAAAACCTGTAATATTACCCGCAAGCTTTGGGGGTTTTACGGTTTTTTGATTTCCTATACATTTTTACTTTTCAGGCTTTGATTTTAAACTCACCAGGTTTTGAATTTGATGAGATGTAATAAGTTTTGCATATTTGCCTGAAATATTTTGCAAATCAAAACATCAAAAAAAGAACAAAGTTATGAAAACACAATTCGGACCGCAGAGAATTCTTTTTCCTATGCCTGTAAGTCTGGTGGTTACGGGTACAATGGAACAAGCAAATATTGTAACAATTGCCTGGGTGAGTTTGCTTACAAGTAAACCGCCCACATTAGGTATTTCGGTGGGGACAAGAGGTTTTTCTGGAAAAGAAATCCTGAAAAACGGCCATTTTACAGTCAATATTGCCAGTGCTGATATTATGGTAGAGGCTGATTTTTGTGGCATAAACTCAGGAAGGGATGTAGACAAATTTAAGGAAACAGGATTCACGAAATTGCCATCGAAGCACGTTGAATCACCCATTATTAAAGAATGTCCGCTTAACATTGAATGCAAATTAACCGGTTCATCTATTGTGGGTCAGACAAATCATTTTATTGGTGAGATTCTTGAAGTACACATGGATAATGACAAACTAAGAGAACCGGATAATCCCGGTACGTACATCGCTGAAGCAATGAACCCTCTCATTTATATGGGTGGTGCAAGAGAGTACAGAAAACTGGGTAATAAAATCGGGGATGCTTATTCTGTTGGTAAAAATCTGAAAGATAAAAAATTCTCTTAGGGGTTTGTAAAAATAGATAAAAAACTGCTATTATTCGTTTAAGCATGTTTTAATAAAATAATTGATTGCTTTGTAAAAATCAAATTTGTTTAATAAATTTATAGATATATCAACAAATTAGTTAAATTTGTACGTTTTTAATACATATTGGTACTATGAGTGATCATGACGGCAGATTATTATCAGATAAGGATCTTTGGATGCTCATTGCCCAGAGTTCTGTGGGTGACTCCTACCGCCCGCTTAATTTAAGGGGGGCATCCTTAGCCGGAGCAGTTCTTGCAGGCGCTGACCTTTCCGGGGCTAACTTTTCCAAAGCCGATCTTCGCGGAGCTAATCTGGAGGGTGCAAATTTATCGGGAGCCTTTCTTGCAAATGCCAATCTTTCCGGTGCAAATCTATCAGGTGCAACCTTCGAAAGCAGTGTGCTGGCCCGGGCAGATATGAGCCATGCAAAACTTGATGAAGCAGACCTTACTGATGCTAATCTTGAAAATGCAAATATGGCAAAGATTTCTGCTGTAGATAGTGATTTTACCCGTGCTGATCTTTCTCAATGCAGTTTGCAATATGCTGAGCTGACCCGTGCCAATCTATTCAAAGCTAACCTCTCAGGAGCTGACCTTACAGGTGCTGATGTACTGGAAGCTAACCTGGCACGTACCTATTTCAACGATACAAAAATGGAAGGAATACTTAATCTGGAAAGAGCTGTAGGGTATAAGGGATAGGTGGATAGGTTTATTGGTTGCTGAAGCAAAGCAAAAGTTCCGGAAACGAAAACGATTCGGAAATAAGTTGAAAGTCTAATAACCCAATAACCCAATAACCCAATAACCCAATAACCCAATAACTCAATTACCCAATAACTCAATAACCAATAACCAATAACCCAATAACCCAATAACCCAATAACTCAATAACCAATAACCTTTTTTGTCGGCTTAATTCAAGCTTACTTATTTGCGTAAAGTTCAATAATCTTCAGGATAACCTGAGTTGATTTTTCCATGCTTTCCAGCGGTATAAATTCATATTTCCCGTGGAAGTTATGTCCACCTGCAAAGATATTGGGGCAGGGTAGTCCCATGTAGCTAAGTCTTGCACCATCGGTACCGCCTCTGATGGGTCTTATTATGGGTTTTATTCCCAATTCTTTCATAGCCTGTTCGGCAATTTCAACGATATGGTAAACCGGCTCCACTTTTTCGCGCATATTGTAGTATTGGTCTTTCAATTCCAGAGTTATCGTGCCTTCGCCATACTTATTGTTCATGAAAGCAGTAACATCTTTAATAAGTTTTTTGCGATTTTCAAACAACTCGCGGTCATGATCCCTGATGATGTAATGAAGAGTTGATTCTTCAACAGTTCCATCAAATTTGATAAGGTGGAAAAATCCTTCGTAATGTTCGGTAAATTCAGGTCGGTCAAATACAGGAAGCATATCGTTGAATTCACTTCCCACGATCATTGAATTGATCATTTTATGTTTGGCCATACCGGGATGCACATTTCGGCCCTGTACTTTTACCTTGGCATAGGCAGCATTAAAGTTTTCATATTCCAGTTCTCCCACTTCGCCACCGTCAAGAGTATAGGCATAGTGAGCTCCGAATTTACTCACATCAAAATGATCCACGCCTTTCCCGATTTCTTCATCGGGAGTAAAGCCTATTTTTATCGTTCCGTGTCTTATTTCAGGGTTTTTTACCAGGTGCTCAATGGCAGTAATGATCTCGGCAATACCAGCTTTGTCGTCTGCACCCAATAATGTAGTTCCATCAGTTGTAATAATGGTTTGGCCCACATATTTCTTAAGTTCGGGAAAATCGGAAACTTTAAGATACATGTCTTTCTCGTTATTCAATAGGATATCCTCACCATCATAATCTTCCACTATCTGGGGCTTAATATCTTTACCTGACATATCGGGTGCAGTATCTATGTGTGCCAGGAATCCGATAACCGGTACTTCTTTGTCAATGTTTGATGGCAGGGTGGCCATTACATAGCAGTTTTCATCCATATGAGCATCCTTTAACCCCAGTACCTTTAATTCTTCAACCAAAATATTGGCTAGGTCAAACTGCTTTTGGGTGCTGGGAAAAGTTTCAGAGGCAGGGTCAGACTGCGTGTCGATACTGATGTATTTGTAAAACTTTTCCAACAGGGCTTTTTTCATATTTTCAAAATATTGAGATTTATGTGAATAGATTCTTAGATTCTTGTTTTTAAGTCATTTAAGCATAATTCCTGCTGTTATTCTACCGGTTAGGCCATTATCTTTGCGGGAAGAGAAAAAAGTATCAGAATGGCACTGGCTACATAAGCCTGAGATTTCAATGTTTTTTTCAGGAATACCACAATCCCTGAGTTGGAGAAAATTGGCATTCCATTGATCAAATATATATTTGCCGGGGTTAGAATGTTCTTTGATGATTCCCGAAGTATTGCCAAGGCTTCTTTCGGCTTCTGTTTTTACGTCATCTTCTACTTCATAGCAACATGGGCCGTTTGATGGACCTATGCCAACAATTATATCGGCCGGTGTACTGTCAAATGTATGCATCATGGTTTTAACGGCTACTTCGGCAATTTTTCTTAAAGTACCTTTCCAACCGGCATGAACGGCAGCAACAACATGCATTACCGGGTCATACATCAAAATGGGTACACAATCTGCCAGTTGAACACAGAGATAAATATTTGGAATTTTACTTACCAGACCATCAGTATTGGGTATTGAAGACTCAAAATCGGTGCTGCCCTTTCCCTTTTTGGTGGAGTCAATAATAGCTATGTTACTGCTGTGGGTCTGATTTCCGAAAGTAAACTGTTCTAAATTTACTTTAAGTGCATGAGCCAGTTTTTTCCTGTTCTGGAAAACTGTCCAATCATTATCTCCCACATGAAAACCGGTATTAAGGGTTTTAAAAGGACCTTTGCTGAATCCACCTGCCCTGCCGGAAATAAAATGATTTATCTCCTTAAATTTGCTAAGGTTGGAAAATTGAAATATTTCCAGGCCTTCTTTACTTATTTTCTCCATACAAGCTTTTTAATGTTTTGAAGGCAATGGTATTTAGTTAAATAAGCAGAGTAGTTTGTTGTCAGATTTCTGTTAACCTTTGATGGTCAGAAAGCAATTATTTAACCGTAATAATTTTCTCAACTTCCTCCTCTTTTTTCTTCTTTTTGTCAGATTTGGATTTGCTTGCGCCAACAAAAAGCGCTCCTAAAAAAGTTCCGGCGGCAAAGCCTACTATGAGTCCGAGTAATTCTTTTGTTTTAGCCATAATATTAATTTTTAAGGTTTTACTTCAGTTTCTATATATAACAATTGCAATATGTTTGTAAAGAGTTCTTTAAATACTTCCTGGAAAACAAAAACAATAGTTTCCGGTAACTTGCAAGTCATATCTATATTTCATGGTAGTATGAACAATATGTGCAAAAAAAATCTTTTTATTTAAGTAAATATGATGTTTATCAGTAAAAAATGACTTATACAAACCTACGATTTTTTTGCCGATAACGCAATTTTTCCCCTTAATATGACCGGAGTTTTTTAATTAACAAGCTTTAATTAAAGGTACTTTTGATTTGTAAGATTTAATAATTATTTTTGATATATACATCTAAAACCTAAAATCAAATCATTATGACAACTAAAGAAGAGATATGGATTCCTTTCGATGTGATCGAAAGTTTTATGGTAAAAGTATTGATGA
>SKSE01000224.1 GCA_007118135.1 Bacteroidales bacterium
CCAATGCAGTAGGTTCTGCCATAGCTGAAAGATTTCTGGTTGAACGTTTTGGCGAAGATCATGCGCACAAAACCTATGCTTACATCTCTGACGGAGGTATTCAGGAAGAGATAAGTCAGGGAGCAGGAAGAATAGCCGGTTACCTGGGACTTAATAACCTGATTATGTTCTTCGACTCCAACGATATACAGCTTTCTACCGAGACCGATGCCGTAACCTACGAAGATACTGCCATGAAATATCGCGCCTGGGGCTGGAATGTGATGACCATCGATGGCAACAACGCACAGGCCATCAGGGATGCCCTGAAAAAAGCCAATGAAGAGAAGGAAAGACCTACACTCATCATCGGTAAAACCATTATGGGTAAAGGTGCTTTAACAGAAGACGGGCAATCCTTTGAAAGGCAGGTTTCTACACATGGCATGCCCCTTTCATCGGCAGGTGCATCCTTTGAAAAAACCATCGCAAACCTGGGTGGCAATCCCGATGATCCTTTCGTTGTCTTTGATGATGTGAAAGAATACTGGGAGTCCGTTAATCAAAAAAAGAGAGAAATTGTAAGGCAAAACAATGAAAAGGTTGCGCAATGGGAAAAATCAAATCCGGAACTTGCTGAAAAGCTTGAAGCTTTTTATTCAGGAAAAATTCCTGAGATTGATTTCACTACAATCCCGCAAAAAGCCGATATAGCCAGCCGGGCTGCTTCAGGAACTGTTATGTCGTACCTTGCCGGTAAGATAGAAAATATGATTGTTGCTTCAGCCGACCTTTCCAACAGCGATAAAACAGATGGATTCCTGAAAATGACCAAACAATTTGAAAAGGGAGATTTCAGTGGTGCTTTTTTGCAGGCAGGCGTTTCGGAGCTTACCATGGGAGCCATTGCCAACGGTATGGCATTGCATGGCGGTGTTATCCCCGTTTGCGGAACATTCTTCGTATTCTCAGATTACATGAAACCTGCAGTACGTTTGGCAGCCCTTATGGAATTGCAGGTTATTTATGTATGGACGCATGATGCCTTCCGTGTGGGTGAAGATGGCCCTACCCACCAGCCTGTTGAGCAGGAAGCACAAATAAGGCTGTTGGAAAAACTTAAAAACCATAGTGGGCACAGGAGTTTGCTTGCATTACGCCCGGCTGATACCGCCGAAACCAATGTGGCATGGAAGATGGCACTGGAAAATACCAAAACCCCAACTGCTTTGCTGCTTTCCAGACAAAACATCAAAGATCTGCCATCTGCCGGAAATCGCTTTATGGATGCTCTTCAAGCTGAAAAGGGTGGCTATATCGTTTACAAAGATGAAGGTCAGCCTGATATCATACTGGTAGGAAACGGTTCCGAAGTTTCAACTTTGTACGATGGCGCCATGTTACTCAAAGAGAGAAAGGGATTGAAAGTACAGGTTTCATCTGTGATTTCCGAAGGTCTTTTCCGCGAGCAACCTGAGAATTATCAGGAGAAGGTAATCCCTGCAGAACTTCCCAAATTGGGATTGACCGCCGGCCTGCCCGTAACACTGGAAGGACTTACCGGCCCCAAAGGAAAATCCATTGGCATGGAAAGCTTCGGTTACTCAGCACCCGCCAAGGTGCTGGATGAAAAGCTGGGATATACGGGAGAAAATGTGTATAAGATTGCGGTGGAGTTTTTGAAGTTGTAGTACTAAGCATATTTATTAAAAAACCGGCAAAATCTTATTAATTATTGCCGGTTTTTTTTATAGGTTAGCAAAAATTCCAGCATAAAATTGCATAGCAGAATTACGCCTTTGGGCAATTACCAATTTGGTAATTTTTTTTATCTTTGTTGGAAGAACAGAAAATATATTATGAGAGTAATCGCAAAAAAAATACTTCGCGATTTTTGGGAAAAACATACGGATTCAGAAAATCAGCTTAAAACATGGTACAAAGAAGCAAGCAAAGCTAATTGGTCAAGTCCGGTTGATATCAAGAATGAATTTCCAAAAGCGAGTATTTTAAAAGCGGGAAGAGTGGTTTTTAACATATGCGGCAATAAGTATCGATTAATCATACACGTTAATTATCTTAGGAAGTGGATTTTTATCAGATTCATAGGAACTCATACTGATTATGATAAAATTGACGCAGAAAACATTTGAATACCATGAATATTAAAGCCATTAAATCAGAAACTGATTACCAGGAAGCACTAAAAAGACTTGAGGTAATCTTTGACGCTCCAATTGATTCTCCCGAAGGAGATGAAGCAGAAATTCTGAGTATTTTAATTGAGAAATACGAAGATGAGCATTATCCCATTGACCCACCTGATCCAATTGAGGCAATTAAGTTCCGTATGGAGCAAATGGATATGAACAAAAGTGATCTGGCTAAGATTATTGGATACAAAAGCCGTGTTAGCGAGATTTTTAGCGGGAAACGCAAATTAACTCTGAAGATGATCAAACGCTTGCATGACAAACTGAAAATCCCCTATGAATCTTTGATTGTGGATTATTAAATTCAGCAACTAAACCTATTGTTTTACTTGTGCTTGACAAGATAGCGTTAAGTGCAAGACGGGCGATGGCTGATAAACAGGAGTTTACTTTTCGTAAATAGCCTTTACTGAGCTTGTTGAAGTAACTGTTTTGAAGACAAACCCAATGCAGCAATTGGCGTTTTCTTGCAAGTACTACATATCCGAAGGCTCAGGCATGGGGTTATGCAATAGGGCATTCTTAAGTGGCGTGGCAAACTCCCTGGTTTGCGGATTGTAAAAACCATACATATCGGCACTGAACTCCCAGTAAGCCCAACTGAAGCCCTGCTCTTCGAACCACCTTGTAAGGAAATTGGTCCATCGTGCCCTGGAGTCCATATCGGCAAACTGGATGGCCCCAAACTCTCCAATATGAACAGGCACATTATGTTTCCCCGCAAAATCGATAGCAATCTGAAAATCGTCCTTCA
>SKSE01000253.1 GCA_007118135.1 Bacteroidales bacterium
GACTATAAAAAAATTACTTGACATACACCAGCCAGATAAAGTAAAGGCCAACAGCAAAGAATATAACCGCAACAACTCTTCTGAACCAGAATTCAAAAGTTTTTACTTTGTTGTAGAATGACCCTAACCCTGAGATGCTGAATGCAAGTATCCATGCAAAAATGATAACTGGCAAGCCGGTGGCAACAGCAAAAACAAATGGCATGGAATACCCCATGGTTGAAGATACAGACAAGGGAATGAGCATGCCAAAATAGAGAAAGCCACTGTAAGGGCAAAATGCAAGGGCAAACACAACACCCAGCAACAATGTACTCAAGAAACCACCCGATTTGGATTGTTCACCAACCTTTGATGACCACTTACCCAGGAATGAAAAATTGAGTTTTATCAAATCAAACATTAAAAGCCCCATTAAAATTAGAAACGGACCAATAAGCAGTTCACCATAAGCCCAGATTGTTTTCTGGATTTTATATACACTTGCACCCTGTTTCAGGGTAACAATCAGAACTATACCAATAACCGTATAGGTAATAGCCCTTCCCAATGTATAAACAAGTCCATTTATGAAGACTCTTTTCTTGTGATTAATATCCTTACTGATAAATCCAATGGCAGATATATTGGTGGCCAGGGGGCATGGGCTTATAGCTGTCATTATGCCCAATAGAAATGCACCCAGAATTGGAAATTCAGTACTATTTACAATTTGATGTAAATTTTCCATAAAACTATTTTATTGCGGTACTGATGCGGGCAAGCAACTCTTTTTCAAAGTTTGCATTAGCAGTTGCTCCGACAAACATTGCGAATGCCAATAGGATAAATAGCTTTTTCATGTGCTTATTTTAGGCATTAAAACTTAATTGTTTAAGAATGAATTTGTTTCCTGGGCAATGAGTGCTTTAAGACCTTCGGGATTACCCATAACCATGGCAAACGACTGGTCGGTAATATCTTTGTAATCGTCACCGCAGGCAATTACGAGACTGCTGAAAAAAATTTCATATTTCTCAGCAAGCGCTTCATTGGCTTTTTTCGAGAAATCAACTTCAATAAAAGCTACATCTTCATTTCCGGCAAAATACTCAATGATAGCCTCCTGGGCAACCTCCTGAAGGGTAACACAGGTAGGACAACGCATTTTCCCGTGAAAATAATAGACATGTACTTTAGCATCGTTCAACGAAAGTTCACTTGCAGCTTCAGCACGGTCACCTTCTGTTGTTTGGCCACAAGCGGCCAGTAAAACCGATAATACTCCAATCAATGATAGTTTTTTCATACAAAACTTTTTAAATTTTAAATTTTAATTTCTTCATGCTCAAAATTCAGATAATCATGAAAAGCATCGTTGAGTTTTGCCCAGTTTTCCTTATTAATACAGTATTTAATAAAGGGTGCTTCAATTTCACCTTGTATGAGTCCGGCATGTTTCAGCTCCTTTAAATGCTGCGACAAGGCAGACCTGCCTATGGGCAGTTCATCCACCAGGTCGCCACTATAGCAACAAGAGTTGCGGGTAGAAAGCTTTTTCAGTATATAAACTCTCACGGGGTGGCTCATGGCCTTGGCAAACCGTGCTATTTGCTGCAGATCTTCCGGTATTTCAACTTTCTTAACCATTAGTAGATTTTTCTATTTGAGTTTTGATTTCGTCTTTCGAAGGCAGGCGGCCACTTATCACCACACTTTCATTGATGACCAAACCAGGTGTAGCAATAATTCCATATTTCATAATATCCATTATGTCTTCTACCTTTGATACACTGGCATCAATGTTATTTTCTATAATAACCTCGTGGGTCATTCTTTCCAGGGTTTTGCACTTTTGGCAACCGGTGCCGAGAATTTTAATTTCCATTTTATTTTTGAATTACAGATTCTATTCATTTAAACATTTCGCAAAATTACGAAATAGAAATTATTGACCAACCGTATTTTTACTTATCTGCAATTTAAACACAAATAAAATCTTCTTGCCACTTAAGAATGAATTAGGAATAGAGAATAAGGTTTGATTCAAAATACTTATTTTTCATTTCATCCGGATTCTATGCTGCAAGGGATTAAGCAGTCAGAATTACTTTCAATTTTAAGATCATCAAACATGTATTAATCTACCTATATATGTTTATTATACTTAAAATCTTTCAACATATAAAACTAATTTATTAACTTTAAAAAGGTGTATATTTCTTGATTCTTTTTATTCAAAAAACAATAGTAATATGAATTTTCGGATAGTCCTTTTATTTACAGTATTTATAATTTCACTCTCATTAGTTGTTAATGCATCTCAGGTTTACCAGCTCTCATCTGCACAGTTTAACCAGATTATTAAAGAGAAGGATGGCATTTTACTTGATGTAAGGACAGAGCGCGAGTTTAACAGTGGTCACCTTGAAAATTCGGGGCAATTGAATTTCTATGCACCTGAATTTGCCCAGAGCCTTCTTCAACTGCCAAAAGACAAGCCAATTTATCTTTATTGCAATACAGGCCAACGAAGCAATATAGCAGCCCAATTTCTTGTTCGCAATGGCTATACACAAGTTTATAACCTGCAACGGGGTATTGTGGAATGGCTTTATGCAGAATTGCCGGTCGTAGCTTCTCCCAATGCCCCGATTGATGCTCAGGATCGTTTTGATCTGGCAGAATTTAGAGAGCTGGTATCTACCGATCAACTCGTTTTTATTGACTTTTATGCGCCCTGGTGCGGCCCATGCATGCAGATGATGCCAATGATTGATGATTTGATTAGAAGGTATGAAGGTAAAATTCAGATTGTAAAAGTTAATGCTGATGCCAGCAGGCAGCTGATGAGGGAACTGAGGCTCACGGCAATTCCATACCTGGCACTTTTCCAGAATGGGGAAATTATATTTGAACACCGGGGTATGATTGAAGAAAAAGAACTAACTTCTGTTTTGGATAAAC
>SKSE01000007.1 GCA_007118135.1 Bacteroidales bacterium
AACTTTTCAACTTTTCAACCAATCAACCCATCAACCTATCAACTCCTCCTCATCTGTTTCTCAATATCCTCAAGCGAAGTTCCTTTGGTTTCGGGCATGAGGCGCCATACAAATATAAGTTGCAGCACCATCATAAAGGCAAAGAAACCGAATATGGGCGCCTGCCCAAATTTTCCGGCAAACCATGGAAAATTACCGGCAATAACAGCGGCAAATACCCAATGCGTGCTGCTGCCGAATGAATTCCCCCAGGAACGGACCTTATTGGGGAAGATCTCCGATATAAACACCCAGATAACAGCTCCCTGACCTATGGCGTGGGCGGCAATAAAGACAAACAGCAGAACGGGCAACAATACTCCTGAACCCGGGTTGCTGGTGGTAAACAGCCATGCTACCAGCGACAGGGAAATGATATATCCGAAAGAACCGATGTACATGAGAAAACGTCGTCCCATACGGTCAATCAGCGCCAGTCCGACCATGGTGAAAACGAGATTGGTAAGACCAATTCCTACAGATGACAGTAAAGCTGCATCCAGTCCCATTCCCGAAGCTTCAAAGATGCGCGGTGCATAATAAATAACAGCATTGATACCTGATACCTGGTTAAAGAAGGCAAACAAAAATGCCAGCATTATGGGCAGGCGGTATCGGCCTGAGAAAAACTCTCCCAGTCCGGCCTTTTCCTTTTTACCGGCTCCCGCCTGAATTTCAGCCAGAGATTTTTCAGCATTGGAAGAGTCAATTATAGTAAGTATGCGCAAAGCTTCATCGGTATCACCTTTTTTGAGGACCAGCCAGCGCGGACTCTCAGGCACAAAGTACACCAGTATCAAAAAGAGTAGTGCCGGGAAGGCTTCAACCCCCAGCATCCAGCGCCATGCATCCGGATCTCCGGTCCCTATCAGCCAGTTAGAGAAGTATGCCAACATGATACCAAAAACGATATTGAACTGGAAAAGTGCTGTGAGTCTTCCCCGCTTTTGTTTGGGTGAAATCTCAGCGATGTACATGGGAGCCACCACCGATGATGCACCTACGCTTAAACCCCCGATAAACCTGAAAAACATGAGCCAACCAGCATCGGGTGAGAGTGCTGAACCCAAGGCAGAAACGAGAAATATGGCGGCTATATAATACAATGACTTTTTTCGTCCCATGTACTGAGCAGGAATACCTCCGAAGATGGCCCCGATTATGGTGCCATAAAGAGCCATGGCCACAAGCTGACCGGTCATGGCATCGCTTAGTGACCATAATTGCTGCACGGTACCTTCAACGCCCGAAATAAGTGCGGTGTCAAATCCAAATAAAAATCCGCCCAACGATACTGTCACGGACCAAAAAATAATCTTTTTATTTCGCATAATATTGATATTTCAGAGTTTTGAAAATCAGATAACAGAAACTATTTATAAGATTGTAATTTGAAGGGCGAAAGATATAAAAATATCCTGAAAGTAAACATTTATCCCAATGGAACAGCTAATAAAAAAGAGACCAGTTACTGTTCAAGAATAACAAAGCGTTGATTGTCTCTCATCCGACTCAGGGAACCATCATAAACACTGTACCTGAAATAGCGTGGTGTGGAAAGGAAAGGTCTGGCATTTTTCTGCACATAACGGTTAAGAAGATGTTCAAAGATGTAGCGGGCATTACGATTCCCCGCCAGTCGATTCATTTGATTAACATCGCGTAAATCAATTATACGGGAGGTATACTGGTAAATTACATCACCGGTAAAAAACTGATAGCGAAATCTGCCGTCAACCTCGTCGCCTACAAAAAAGTCACTGTAAAGCACTTCCATGCCTGCATTACTACTACCATCATCGACCTTCACAAACTCAAACCATGTATTGCGGGCCACATGACGAAGTAAAAAATCCTGACGGTAGACTAAAGTATCAATCAGTGCCCGATCGGTAAAAGGCTGGTCGTATTCAATAAGCTCTGTCTGAGCAATGGTAAAGATATATCTTTGGGCAGGATAAGAAAGGAACTGGTCAAACTGCTCGGGACGAAAAACCTGCACCGGATATCGCTCCAGATGATTGTAAAGTGCCTCCATAAATTCATCATTGGCGACATTCTCATCAAAATCAAAAAGCAAACCACTGTCTTCTAAATTTCCAGGATTATTGAACTGCGCCTGAGGGTTGGCCGGATCAAAAGGATAATAATTAATGAAGGTAAAGGATGGAGGAACAACCATTACCGCAGGTTTTTGCTCTTTTTGATGAACAAACTTTCGTGCAGTCCGCAGGCCGGGCATACAAGAAGATAATAGTACCAACAGTAATACCACTGGTAAGATTGTCCTGTATCGTATTCCAGTAATCATCAGTAAACAAACGGATTTACTTCAACAATATTTGATTGCTATTTAAAATACTTATTCGCCAAGCCAGTCAAGCAATTAAACAACCATCTCTACAATTTACCAACTTTTGAACTTTTCAATCCCGAATCGCTATCGCTCTTGGGATCCCGTATCCTTTCAGTCGCGGGATTTCACTTCTTTCAACTTCGCTATGAATCAGCTCATCAACCAATCAACCAATCAACCCAAACAAAACCCCCGTAAAACCATTAAGTTTGGTTTCCGGGGGTATTGTTCTGATATTTTAATAAGAATTAGTTTTCAAAAGCCAGCAATTTTGTTCCCAGGGACTTCCCGTATTCGATGGCCTGCTCATATTCATTTTCATGGGGTGTGAATTTAACAAAAACCCCTTCTCCCTGTACATCCAGTTTCAGGTTACCCAGTGTAGTGTTGATAAGCTTAGTAGCTTCACCACTCCATCCGTAAGAACCAAAGGAACCCGCAATTTTACCCTTGTCGCGTATGGGGCTTATGACCGCAAACATACGGTAAATAGGTAGCAGAATATTTTGGTTTATGGTAGGACATCCTACCACAATTCCCTTGCTTTTGGCAATGCGTTCATCAATATCACCCAGAGCCATGGTTTCAATGTCGGCCACCTCAACTTCAAAATCGCCGGTACTCTTAATACCTTCAGCAATTTTTTCGGCAAGCATACCTGTATTTTGGTAAGCAGAAACGTATGGAATAAAAACGTGGGTTTTTTCGGGTTGCTTCAATGCTTCGAGGGCATACTCTTCAGATTTATCAACCCACTTTTTCCATTGGGTAAGCAACAGCGGACCATGACCGGTAAGAATACCGTTGATTTCCAGCGGGCGGATCTTTTCAATGGCCTTGAGCATAAATTTGCTGAAAGGCTTCAGGATAACATCAAAATAATACTTGAAAGCATCATCAAAATCTCCCACCTGGTCATCATACATTTTATGGTGGCAGTAATGACAACCAAAGGAATCGCAAGTAAACAGAAATTTATCTTCTTCGAGATAAGTATACATGCTATCGGGCCAGTGCAGGTTGGGTGCCGAGATGAAACGCAGGGTTTTATTGCCAAGGTCGAGGGTTTCACCTTCTTTTACCACAATATGATCGAAGGGTTTGCCCAGAAAATCTTTCAGGTAATTGATGGCTATGCGGCTGGCCACTACTTTGGCATTGGGGGCAACTTCCAGTAGTCGCTCCAGGTTGCCGCTGTGGTCGGGCTCGGTATGATTGAGAATGATGTACTCAATTTCTGCAGGATCGGTTACCTGTTTGATCTTATCCAGATAAGTATCCCAGAATTTTGCCTTGCTGGTCTCAACAATAGCTTTTTTCTCAGCATTAATAAAATAACTATTGTAGGTGGTACCATAAACGGTTTCCATCACAACATCAAAAGTTACAATATCATAATCCAGGATGCCTATCCATTTTACATCCCCGTTAACGTCTAATACCTGCTTATCAGGCACTTTTGCATCTCTCATTTTTTGATCGTGTTTTTATTGTTATTGAATTTATTATTCAAAATCCAGTGTGATCTGCCTGGCATCCAAATCATCCTTGTCCTCTTTGCTTTTCACTTCGGCAGAAGAATTTTCAGCACTTACATTGCTTCCGTTTTCTGTTTCACCGCCATTTTCATCTACCATTTCCTGTTCTGCCTCTTCTTCAGGCGATTCATCAGGAATAAGGGGCTCAAGCCATTCAATGGATTCAACTTCATAGATTGAAAGCCTTTTACCCTTGGCCTTAAAACCTTTTACTCCGATAAATTCATCCACATTGATCTCTTCTTCTGTCTTCTGCTTCTTTCCACCGGGCACCAGATTCACCTTAAGCCTGGGATAGGTTGCCACAGAAATGCTGATGAGCCTGTTATCAGGATGATCACCAATAAAACTTTGAAACTTATCGGAAAGTTCAGGATGAAACCGCTTGATGTAGTGTTGTCCTGATTCGCCATCGAAGTAAACAGCAGTAATAATGCGCGATGGGTTAAATTTCTCAATCAGCAAAGGCAGTACTTCGAAGTGCAGAGAAAGTTCAAAACCGGTGGTACGGTAGTTTCCTGATGGGAACATGGAGATGATTTTGTCATCACCCTTAAAAGCACCAATATACTTTCCACGCTTATCAACATTAAGCCGCAAAACATTTTCATCGAACCACAGGTTCAGGGCACTAAGGGTTGAAACACCCTGATCTTTGAGCACCACTTTTCGAATCTGATGCTTGGTAAGCTGATTACCAGCAGCTCCCCTGCCTTTGATTGCCAGGTTACTGAAATTCAGATCAAACACAGGTTTTTTGAGCTTGGGTTTGTGGCGCAGATACACTGTAACCACTTCGGCCTCGCCATTGGGATTGGCAGTAAAGTACAATACTTTTGTGCCCTTGGTTCCTTTGGTAAGTTCGTATTCCTTGTCGCGGGTAACCCCTTTCACAAAGAACCGTTTCATATAGGAAGCACCCCGCGGACCATCCTGATAGATCATATTGTAAATGGTACGGTCATCATTCTTCTCAAAAACAGCGATATGAATGATGTTTTTCCCCACAAATGATTTTTCAGAAACTTTGGTAACCAAGAAAGTACCATCATCGCGAAAAACAATGATATCATCAATATCAGAACAATCACAAACAAACTCGTCTTTCCTCAATGCTGTGCCTGCAAAACCTTCCTGGCGGTTAACGTAAAGTTTAACATTGGCAACAGCAACCCTTGTGGCTTCAATGTTTTCGAAGGAACGAATTTCGGTTTTACGCTCCCGGCCCTTCCCGAATTTTTCTCTTATGCGCCTGAAATAAGCAATGGCATAATCTATCAGGTTTGCCAGGTTTTTATTTACCTGTTTAAGTTTTTCTTCAAGCCCTCGCATAATCTCATCGGCCTTGAAAGCATCATAACGCGAGATTCTCTTGATTTTGATTTCGGTAAGATGAATGATATCGTCACGGGTAATTTCGCGGTAAAACTGTTTTTTATAAGGTCCCAGACCTTTGTCGATGGTTTCAATTACCGCTTCCCAGGTTTCACATTCTTCGATATCTCGGTAAATACGGTTTTCGATAAATATTTTTTCCAGACTTGAATACAGCAACTGTTCCAGCAGTTCATGCTTTTCAATTTCCAGTTCCTTTTTGAGAAGCTCAACGGTATGGTCAGTTGAGATAGCCAATATTTCGCTTACCCCCAGAAACCGGGGTTTGTTAGCGTCAATTACACAGCAGTTGGGTGAAATGCTGACTTCACAATCAGTAAAAGCATACAATGCATCAATAGCCTGATCGGGTGAAATATTGGGGCCCAGATGCACAACAATTTCAACATTCTGTGCTGTATTATCTTCAATTTTCCGAATCTTTATCTTTCCTTTTTCATTGGCGTTTACAATACTGTCGATAAGACTTACGGTAGTGGTAGCAAAAGGAATTTCAGAAATAACAAGAGTTTTCTTATCAAGAATACTGATTTTGGCACGTATTCTTACTTTGCCCCCTCTTAATCCATCATTGTATTTGGAAAAATCGGCCTGCCCGCCGGTAAGGAAGTCGGGAAATATTTCAATTTTCTCTCCTTTGAGGTAAGCAATGGATGCGTCAATAAGTTCATTAAAGTTATGCGGAAGAATTTTTGATGCCAATCCCACGGCAATACCCTCCACACCCTGCGCAAGCAAAAGGGGAAACTTAACCGGTAAATTAACAGGTTCTTTGTTTCTTCCATCGTAGGAGCCTTTCCACTGGGTGGTTTTGGCGTTGAAAACCACTTCCAGTGCAAACTTTGACAACCTTGCCTCGATATAACGAGGTGCGGCAGAGCTGTCGCCAGTAAGGATATTTCCCCAGTTTCCCTGGGTATCAATAAGTATATCTTTTTGCCCCAGTTGTACAAGTGCATCGCCAATGGCAGCATCGCCATGGGGGTGATATTTCATCGTATGCCCGATGATATTGGCTACTTTATTATAGCGGCCATCATCCAGGTCTTTCATAGAATGAAGAATTCTTCTCTGAACCGGTTTAAGACCATCCAGTATATCGGGTACAGCACGTTCAAGAATTACATATGAAGCATAATCCAGGAACCAATCTTCATACATACCGGAGATTTTAGTCACCCTATCGGTGGGCTCAACATCTGAGCCATCTGCAGGTATTTCATCAGATTGCTGGTTTCTGTCGGGATCACCGGGTAATATGTTCGTATTCTCGTCCATCAGGTATTTCAGAAAAATTTTTGGTATCTCCATTTACCGGAAGTTACTATCAGCAGACTCTGGAGAGGCATTTAAACAAACTTTAAGCCGGTAAAAGGAAGTGCAAAGGTAATAATAATTGGCAGCCTTTTCAGGCCATTTATTATCAAAAAATTATAATCATTTCAGAAATCTGAGCAACAGTACTTCGGAAAATAAAAATACCAGCCCTAAAATCAGAAATAATCTCCAGAGTTGCCGTCCACCTGCAAATCTCTCCAATTGCTTCTCAAAGGAGATAGTTCCAGGTTCAAAAATGGCTATATTATCTGTATCACCGATTAATGATGCCAGTTCTGTGGGTGAGTAGCTTTCCAACAAAGACTCACGCCTGTCGTAATTAAAAGAAATGAAACGTTGTAACTGCTCTCCAAGCATTAGCTGATAGGTGCCGGCCTCCGTAATCTGATCATGTAAAATAAGACTGGTAGCATTGTCAACACTGCGGGCTTCGGGAATTACATCTATGTTGGCACCCTGAATCCGGAAAAGTTCATTATTACCGGCCGTTGCAGAACGAACATTTACCGATTGGTCCTTGCCAAGAGTGTAGAACAACGGATGAAAAGCCCCACTGTGCAAAGCAATATTGTAAAGTGTAGGAACAAACATGGCATGGCGTTGAAAGTTACTGAAATTATCCGAAGCCGGCACAGATGACAAATAAACATGACCACTCGCAACAGGGGTTGATGTGAAAAAATAATTTCCATTTTGCAGTTGCATGAGATAAGTGTCGCGTGATGCTGTTTGACGGGCAATAATGAAATATTGTTCAACCCGCGGCAAATCGATATTTTCCGGAATCCGTTCAAAAACACCGGTATAAACAGGATGTAGCTCATTGAATGCTGTTACTCTGGTGTTAACAGTATCCAGCGACTGGTAAAGATTTACGTTAATAGAAGATAAGAAACGATTGTATGAATTGATATCGGCTTTTTCTGCAGGAAAAATCAGCAGGTTTCCACCTGACTCAACAAAGCGCCGAAGTTCCATTGCAAGTCCATCACCTATTCTTTGAGGTTCATTTAGAATGATAAGATTTTGTTCTGAAAACACAGAAAAATCGATAGCAGCAATATTAATATTCTGCAATACAAAAGTTGTATCGGAACCCATTAGAGCATTAATAAACGGATTAGGACTTTCCTGGTTTATAGCCAGCACAGGTATGCGATTGCTAAGTTCAAAACTAAAATAAAAGGTATCGTCGAAAGTTACAGGATGATCGGTAATTTCTACCCTGCCCTGCTGGTGTGTGTTATCGCCAATGGTCCAGGTAAGCAGAACTTCAACTGCCGAACGGGCTCTTACGTCGAAAGATGCAACCGAACGCTGAGTATTGTTAACGTAAAGCCTTACCGGCTGATTTTGGAGCGACTCTTCCGAATCATTATAAATCCTTACCGTCAGGGTTATGGTTTGTCCCCTCATACGAACAGGATTATCTATCCAAACCGAATCAATAAAAATGTTTGCAGGACGCTGTGCCTGAAACGGGACAAAAAAATGATTAACCACTGTGTCGGGCTCCAAAAGTTCAGGTTCGGTTATATTTTTTTGGAAGTCACTAAGAATAAAAGCGTATGTGTTTACATTACCGCTTTCCTGATCTATCAATCCCAGCTGTCTTTCCATCATCTGTGGAATGGTTCTTACTACCGGGCTGAAATCTACTTCTGCCAGCATCGACAGGAACTCTTCACGATTTACAAATCTTTGATGCCGGCCTTCAAGATCGTTTGTAAGCAATTGAAACCTGTCTGTAGTTTCAAAGGTTTCAATAATTTCTCTTGCCGATTCGCGTGCATAACCCAGTAAGGTGCCGTAAGGAGAACCTGCTTCCATGCTCAGGGAATTGTCTATAAAAATACTTACCCTGTTCCCTTCGGAGGACATAAGGGTATCATCTACCGGAATGTAGGGCCTGGCAAAGGCCATAACCAAAAAGATGATGGCAAGAATCCGGGAAAGAAGCACCAGTAAGTGTTTCAAACGAGCCTGTTTTTGTGTTTCATCGGTAATTTGTTCAAGAAACCTAAGGTTCGAGAAGTAAACCTTACGAAACCGGCGAAAGTGAAACAGGTGAATGATAATGGGAATACTCACTGCCGAGAGAGCCAGTAAAAACCATGGATATAAAAAACTCATATAGTGAGTAATTCTTTAAGGATAAAAAGTTTCTTAATCTGTTATGATTATTCAAGCAAAAATAAAGGATATTGTTTAACACACTATCCTTTTGAGCTGTTGACTCCTTAAATTTCAGAAATTATAACAGGATTTAATCATGGCATATTCTGAAAATTATAAAATTTATTAAAAAGACTCTAAAACAAATCAAATGTATAAAATATCGGTTTACTAAGTTATTGATGTTAATACAATATAGAAAAATCTATACATTAGTTTGTTTTACATGAAAGATTGTTTTATTGAAAAAATAAAAATACGTAACTTGCACACTTTTTATTTCCTGATGTTATTACCAAAACCTTTAACGCTAAAATGCAATTCGCTGTTTCTCAAATAGCGGAGAATCTTTTTTTAATCATTTAAACTTAATTATGCAATTTTTAAAATCTACTTTTCAAAATGCAGTTATTGCCTTAATTATCGCGTTTTCCTATCCTGGTTTTTCCCAGGATATCATAACACCTAATCTTGAAGAAAGAATAAGTGTAGCCGAATCGGATGATTTGGTTAGGATTAATATTCGTTTAGCTGATCAATATGACTCTGAACTGTTGCGCCAAAAAACCAAAAATGTTAGAAGCCGCAACGAAAGGCGCGAAATCGTAACACAAGAGTTGAAAACCTTTTCAAAAAATAGCCAGAAGGATATTATGTCTTTTCTTACAGGTCATGAGAAAAACATGCAGGTTGATAATATCATGCCCTTGTGGATAGTAAACGTAATCAATTGCTATGCTACACCTGAAGTTATTGAGCAGATATCAGGGTTGCCGGGAGTAGTTAGAGTTGATTACGACCAGGAGCGCCAGATTTTAGAACTTAGTGATGGTCATATTCCTCCTGAAAAGACCGATGCTCTCGACTATAACCCTAACACCGCATGGAATGTTGATCTTATAAATGCACCCCAGGTGTGGGAACAGGGTTTTACCGGACAGGATATAGTTGTGGCTGTAATGGATACTGGTGTTAACCCTAATCACCAGGACCTTGCCGGCCGCATGTGGACACACCCCGACTATCCTAATCACGGATATAATTTTGTTAATAATAACTTTAACACCTCTGATATCCACAGTCATGGCACACACTGTGCTGGTACGGTTGCCGGTAACGGAACTGCCGGTACTACAACCGGTATTGCCCCCGGAGCTACAATAATGGCACTTAAAGTACTTAATGATTCAGGTGGCGGAACAGAATCAGGAGTATGGGCTGCAGTACAGTTTGCCGTGGATTATGGTGCCCATATTATGAGTCTTTCTCTGGGATGGCCTTACTCTGCTAATCCGGACCGTTCCGCATGGCGCACATCCATGGTAAATGCCATGGAAGCAGGTGTAATTGCCGCTGTAGCTGCAGGTAATGAAGGAGGATGGGGCGGTCCGGCACCACCATCTAACCTGCGTACACCGGGCGACTGCCCTCCACCTTGGACGCACCCCGACCAAATTGCTGAAGGAGGAAACTCTGCTGTTGTAACTGTAGGTTCTACCACCCAATCTGATGCCATTTCAGGCTTCTCATCCAGGGGCCCGGTAACATGGCAGAATATTGCTCCCTTTAATGATTATGCATACAACCCCGGCACAGGGCTTATTGCACCTGATGTTGTAGCTCCCGGAAGCGATATTCTTTCTCTTTCAAACACTAACAATAGTGGCTATACTGTTAAAAGCGGTACATCTATGGCAGCACCTGCAGTAGCCGGTGTTATGGCACTTATGCTTTCCAAAAACCAAGGACTTACCCCTGAAGAAATAAGTCAAATTCTCGAGGAAACCGCATTATCCCTTTCAGCGAATAAGAGCAATATTTTCGGAAGCGGACGTGTGGATGCTTTGGCTGCCGTTGAAGCTACACCTTATGTGGGTATACGTTTCGTTGAATATATGGTGAATGATGAAGATGGAAATAACAATGGAAATATAAATTCAGGTGAAAATATTCTACTTGGAGTTACAATGGAAAATCCTACAGAAGAAGAAATCAATGATGTAAGTGTAACCATAAGTACTGATTCAGAATATGTTACTTTAAATGAAACAACTGCTGATTTAGGTAATTTCCAGGCTGGTGAATTTAAAGACTTTTTTGATATCTTTAGTTTTGCGGTTTCTGATGTAATTCCGGGCAACTATGAAATTCTGTTTGTTTTAAATGCCACATCTCCTGATAGTGAAAATGTTTGGCTCAGCAGGTTCAGTATACCTGCTTTTGC
>SKSE01000292.1 GCA_007118135.1 Bacteroidales bacterium
ATAATACCAATCTGAGCATCTATGTATGATACGCAGGCATAATAGCCATGGATCAGCATTCGCGCCATATCATCGGGGATGGGTTCGTTACCCTTTGGGATATTGGTATAGTTCCTCAGTTCACCAAAATTATGGAGGCCATACAAAGATCCATTCTCAGGATAATCGGGCTGGTCGGTGAGCCTGATGGACTCGTGATCGTACATATCCCAGTATTTGCGTGGTGCGTTAAAAGGCAGGTGGGGTTTATGAAACCCTACAGCCAGGAAAAAAGGATCGTCAGATTCTTTGAGTTTTTCCATTTGTTCCACTGCCCACAGGGCATAAAAACCATCGCGATACTCATGGTCTTCCACGTCAGCGATCTCCCAGGCAGGGCCACGACCGGTATCATCCATCTGTGCAATAGCTTCAGGAGTTATGTAGCCTCTGCCAGGCAGGCTTTCACTGGGGTCCATAGGCAACCATCCTTCTCCCAATTGTTCCACATGATCTTCACGGTAATGGTATATTTTGCCCTTTCCTGAAATATTATAGCCATTGTTTTCAAAGAAAAGGTTAAGGGTTTCAACACCGGGCATAAGTTCCTGCACTGAAAGGCAACTGTATATCCTGTGTTCCGTGGGGTTGTATCCTGTTAGAAGGCTTGCCCGTGAAGCCATGCAAATGGCTTGCTGCACATAGGCTCTCTGGAACAGGACACCCTCCCTGGCCAGGTTATCAATATTTGGGGAGATGATATGATCCCTTCCATAACTGTTTAATTCGGGACGCAGATCGTCAACCATTATAAACAGAATATTTGGCCTGGCCGCATCTTCTTGGGCAATATTACCACAGGAAGTGAAACCTGCCGAGAGGGTAACGGGAAGAATACCCGTTAACAGGACGGTTTTTGGATTTGGAAAATTCATTATAGTCGGGCTTTTTTATTTTTTGCTGATGCTTTAATTTATTGATCAATTAGTGCAGGATTGATGAAGTTACAAAAGTATTAAATTTAAAACATAATATAAGTTTTTCCGTGTCAAAAAATATAGCATATGTGCCATGTGGAGAATTTACTCAATATAACAGCCATAATTCTGCCATCTCTCCCCTTTTTTAAGATTTTAATTAGTGTTTGAACCAAAACTTGTATTTTTCTTGAGTGCACAAATTATCATACATCCTGCTTTAAATTATAACCATAATAAATTGTAGAAAACAATAATTGTAGCATTACTTATCTTGTAAGATTAATACTTAATGGTAGTATGTTTTCAAACATAATAAAAATGGGCGGCTTTGTTTACCATTTTCGGTATAATCTGGCACAGCAGGAGCAGTATGCTCAAGTTCTGGAAGAACTCAGAAAGCATCTGCCTTCATTTAATGCTGCATGGGATAAAAATGCTTCCCGTGGTGCAGGCTATAATCAATTCTTTCTTGACCTTTTTGAAAGAACCCGAAGCGACAGGTAGTTAAATATGGTTCATCACAATAATGAGTACTTTGAATTATGAAGGCCTCATAATTATTTCACATTTTAAATCACTATTGAATTAGTGGCCGGATATAAAGCATTTAAAATCTATTGAATAGTTAATGATTCCTATCTTATTTCCAGCAGATACCGACCAGCTATTAAATCATCAATAAGAACCGAACTTTCTTCAATATCATAAGGGATCTCCCTGCCCAAATGTATAACCATGAGTACGCTCGTACAACCCTTTTAAAAAACTTGCCCTGGCAGCGGCACAAATAGGGGAAGTAATAAAAGCATTTCTGAAGAAAACACCTTCACTGGCAAGCTTATCCATTTCAGGAGTCCATATTTCATTATTACCGGCATATACCCCAGTGCATCCCAGCGCTGATCATCTGTAAGAATAAAGATAATATTGGGAAGCGCATTATCCGGCATTTCCTTTTGATCCTGAATGCAACCTGGCAATCATGTGCTTCCAAGAAGTAAGTAAGATATCCTTTGCATAATATAATGATAATTAATAACTATACTTTTTATCAGGATAAAAAGACAGGGTTACAGGCCCGGCCAAACCTGAAGGGAGCAATGGGTAATCGGCTGTGAACTTTATTACATTGGTTTTTGTATAACGCTCTTCTTCAGGAAGCAACTGGTCACCAATAAGTCTGTTCGGCCAGAGATTGACTACCTTTATCTCCAAAGAATTCTCACCTGCTCTCAGGTATCTGGTCACTTCATTCCGAAATGGTTTTATCCACCAGACGCCCGTATGCTGGCCATTAATTGTAACTTCAGCAACATTGTACATCTCTCCCAAATCAAGAAGAATATTGTTGTTCTCCAACTGGCCAGCCGAAAGATGAAAATTCTTTTTATAGACTGCTGCCCCGCTATAATATTTTATCCCGGGGGCATCATGTTCATTCCACAATAACAGTTCTTCAAACACCGTCTTCTCAGGGCCTCCCCACTCACTGTCGAACTCTACCTGCCAATCACCTGAAATCTTTTGCTCTGCCGGCTTGCCGGTATTGTCAAACCCCTGTTCTTCACCATCTGACCAGGTGATAGTATAATTTGCACTATTGGTAAATACAAGGTTGCCGGCATCATTAATTACAAAAGGGGCATTATCAATGTCCTTCTCTGGTAATCCGGGAAATATCTCCTGACCTTCCATTTTAACGGCAACTATGTGTTCACCATCGGCTGGTTTCCGGAATACGACCATTACAGAACCATAGGGTTCGAGAAACAATGGCAGCGAAGTACTTTTTTGATCAGAAACGAAGATTTTATGATCAACCACCTTTCCTGTTTCAGGATACCATAATTCAGGAACTTTACCTGTAACCCTGAATGTTGCATTGATGTAATCGGGATGATCATTACGGTTGACAACATAGTATATTTCTGCAGTTTCCGTACTCCGGTGAATATAATCAATGTTGTAATGATGTGGTGGAGAACCGCTCTCACGTTCATATTCGCGGGTACTCCTGTACGTGAAATCGGGAATGACTCCTTTCTCAAGGAGAACGTCCCGTATACTTTTGCCCCAGACAACCTTGCCTTTCCCAAAGCTGTTTTCCTTAATGTTTTCACTATCAATATTCCCCCATAACTCAGATGCAATTTGCCGGACCCTTCTTTCTGCCTTTTCAATATCTTTCAACCCTACAGAAGTCTCGGGACGCGGACCAATAACAGTGGCACCATCTTTTACCAATTCCCGTATCTTTTCCAGAACTTTCAGGGGAATAGCCCTTCGCTCAGGCAGGACTAGCACATGATAGCTCATGCCGTCGGGCAAAACAATCTTACCATCGCGGACTGCCATACGGGTCATGATAACCTCTGTATTGGTCACATCATAATCATAGCCTTCACCCAGATCAGGACGGATATGCTTAAGCGGAACCTGGTTAGGCACATTATCGCCGTAGTAGATACACACGTCGGCGTTGAACAGCCCCTGGGCAAGCATAAAGGAGATCCGGCTTGTCCAGTCAAGGAACGCCCGGCTTTGATCCCACCAGGTGACATTGGGATTGAAATGGGTCCCTGCAAAATACTCAATGCCTGGTACTCCTTCATTTTCAGGGGAATGAGTCAAAGTATGAATAACAAAACGATTAAGCCCCTCACAAAAAACCCTGTCCATAGTAGGTTTCATATAAAAGAAATCCTCCTCCCAGTGTGGACCGATACTGGTAGGCCCTTCCGCAGATACAAAACGCTTTCCATAGGTATGGGCAGTCGATGCTGACTGCTTGATATAAATTCGCTGGTGCGGTTCAACACGATGAGTTTCGGCACGAATCCAGAACTCACCCATTGGAATTATATTCTGGCCCAGATTCTTCATCCCGTCAATAGGGGCAGGATGAGGCCCTCCGGCCTCAGAATGAATAGCAAGGCCGTCCGCATGGCTTAATTCAGCAAACTTCACGTAATGATTTTTCCATATCAGATCAGCTATCGTACGTCTGAAATCATATAAGAACCGGTTTGAAACCTCGCGATTATCAATGATCTTTCCTGTTAAAACGGGTAAAAATTTATATATTGAATAACCATGGGCTTTTTCAAACTCCTCGGGGAAAACCCCCGTCCAGTTGGTTGCTCCAAGCTCCCAGCTGTCATCATGAAGATATTTAAGGCTTTTTATTCCTTCCCGGCGGAGGTCCTCCACCAGGATGCCTGCAATATTGTTGTAGTGATGCTCCATCGCTTCACTGCTCAGGTAATCTATGGCCAGTCCACCGCCACCCGGACTGTGTGTTGAAACACGGATGCCGGTCCCCGTAGACACAAAACGAAGAATCGTCCATTCACCATCCGGCACATCCCATAAGATATTGCCATTGGCATCAACCTTGTCACTGATATCAATGATATCATCAAATTTAACATGGCGGTCATTTTCACCGGACTCTTCCTCCTTTACAACTATCTCCCAGTCATAACCCAGACCATTGTCGGTAAAAGGAATCCAGATAGAGTGTACTGCTTTTAGGTGAAAATTCTCAAGTGGCTCTACTTTTGAAGCATAAGGAGTTAATTTAAGGGCAAGCACTGTTACAGGCTCCCAGTAATATTCACCCCTATAGAAATAATAATAGGTATGCAATAAGCCCTCAGGAAGGGGCAGCCTTTGCTGAAGAGTTACGGGGCCGGTAACCTTCGTTTCACTCCACACCACCTTTTTGGATGCAAATTCGGGCGTTACCCAGGGCCCTCCTGAATTCCAGCCGCTACCCATATTCAGGCTTACTTCTATTCCGAGGCTGTCGGCTATCCGGCAGGCATAAACAAATAACTCCCGCCATTCGTCACTCATGAAAACCGGGCCCGGTGCGCTTCTGGTAACCCCCCAACGCTCATAGGTAGAAGAACCTGCATCAAAGATCATCGCCCCCTTTATTCCTACTCTTTTCATTTCAGTGAGATCGCTCACTATGCCTTCTTTCGAGATATTGCCTTCAAGCCACCACCAATAGGCACGGGCCCTTGCATAGCCGGGTGGGTCTAAAAAATCCTTCTCCAGGTTAACAGATGGCTTAAACCTGACCACGTCGTTATCAAGCAGTATAGCATCTTCATTTGATAAACTGACTGATATTGTAAATAATGCTGCTGCTATCAACATTACTGGGATGCCTTTTTTCATAGTATTTGCAATTTATTTAGTTTAAAAGAAATTATTTGTGGGTAGTATCCCTTTTTGTGTGTAATGAGTTCTTTTCGGTGGTTCAAAGTTATTTATTTTGTTTTATTCTTGTTGACGAATGAGTGGAAGTGAAGCGAAGGCCTGGCCGAAGCGAGCTTCCACTCATTCGTTCCATCTAAATTTGTTGACTTCATAGTTTATTTTTGGTATTTTTCGCAAATAGGCACTGCGTGTCAAGGCCACCTGCCGGCGGGTGATTGTACCATGGCATCTTGCGGGGTATATGGCATGGCGTTTCTCCCATCGAGTTCATAGCCCCACTTCTTGATATAGTAATCAGGCGACTTGAAATCATCGCCAATGGCTCTTAAATGGTTCAGCAGTTTCTCATCCAGCTCTTCTATAATGAAGGTATAAGACGGGTCACCAATCAGGTTGTTCAGCTGCCAGGGGTCTTGCACGTCATCAAACAACAGCCAGGGCCCCTCTAAATTGCGCACAAAGGTATATTGGCTGGTGCGGATTGAGCGATGTGCATCACCCTGGCTAACAATAGGCGCTACCGACATATACAATGCAGAGCGGTCGGCTATTTCGGAAGGATGAAATATCAGGGCAGACATATCTTCTCCCTCTACTGAGCCTGGAATTTCAATTCCGGCAAGACCCAGCAATGTGGGAAGAATATCTACCGTATTAAAGGGGGTATTAACAACACGCCCCAGTTCTCCGTGTGCATCAGGAAATCGCAGCAGAAAAGGCACATGAGCTGATTCGGCCCAGGCCACCTGCTTCCAATGATATGGAATACCATGCGAAAGAACATTCCTCCATGGTCGGAGGTAAATATGAAAATGGTGTTTTCTGCAATACCGGCATCATTAACTGCCTGCATTAATTCTCCTATGCACTGATCAAGCGCAGCACCATGAGCATAGTAATTACTCAGAACCCGCCTGGCTTCTTCCGTATACTTCTCAGGGACGTTTGGAGGTAAAACAATTTCTTCAACAGGGTACAAGGCATTGAATTTATCAGGGGGAGAAGCAGATGACGGATGGGGTGGCCCATAAGACAATATAAGTAAAAAAGGTTTGTTATTGCTGGCATGATCTTTAATGTATTGTGATGTGTCCCTTGTCTGGGCGAATGCATCATAGCCAACCCAGAATTGCATTTCATCGGAGTCTCCGGTATAAAAATATGATTCGTAATTATCATGGTCACATTCTGCTGCCTTCCAGAAATCCCATCCTTGTCGCCATTCGCGAGGTATAAATGCACTTCGACCATGCCCATCGAGATGCCACTTGCCAATGTATCCTGTTACATACCCGGCATTGGCGAAAATCTCGGGCATGCACAATTCTTCTGCCGGTAAATAGAGATCGTTGATAAACATCCCGGTTGAAGTAGGATAGCGACCGGTCATCAGAGCAGCCCGATAGGGTGTACATAGCGGACAAACTTCAACAGTGTTTCTAAAATCAATGCTTCCTTCAGCCAGTCTGTCGATGTTAGGTGTTCGAATGTTTGGGTCAATAGTATATCCCATGGCAGATGCCCGCCATTGGTCAGCAAAAATATACACTATATTGGGCTTTTCATGGCTTTCATGGCATGAAGTGATGATTGGAGAAATTGAAACGGCTGCAATACCAATGGCAGCACTACTGAAAAATCCATGAAACTTGAATCCGTAAGGATTTCCTGTTTCAGAATTTTAAAAAAAATTCGTCATAATCTTTCACTGTTCAAATCACTGTTGAATTAGTGTCCGTATGTTATTAATCCTATCTTATTTCCAGCAGATACCGGCCAGCTAATAAATCATCAACAAGAACCGAACTTTCTTCAATATCGTAAGGTATCTCGCTGCCATTCATCAATACCCTGAAATCATCCCTTTCGGGCAGGGGAAGTAAAACCCTCGCCCTTGTATTTGGAGGGATTACGACTTCAAGGTTGAATTTCCCGCCTGGCTCCTGTTTGAATTCAGCATATATGGTCCCCCTGATTGTCGGGCTTTTTATCCGGGCGCTCTCCAGGTCACCGGGCTGCGGTTTTATCTGCACTGTTCTGAATGCAGGTTCGAGTGGTTGAATACCAAATATCTTGTTGGTGACAATGTAGGTTGGGGAAGCCCCCCATGCATGGTTCCATGTCATGTTTCTTTTGTATTTGATATCCCATGACTCGGAAGTGATAGTGGTACCGAAGCGGATCATGTTCATCCAGCTCCGGGACAGTTCCGAGACAAGCAACCTGAAGGCATAATCCTGGGCCCCCAGTTCATAGAGGGCATCAAAAAGGTAAGGTGCCCCATAAGGGCTGCATGCCATACCCTTTGCAATGATAAACTCGCTGAGACGCGGGTAGCTCTCCTTGGGTGCAAGCCCGAAAGCCACAGGAAACATATTGGCATGAAGTGAGGTGTGGTAAACTCCCTCCCCGTCGGTATAAAGACCTCTTTGTTTGTCCATGAACTTCTCATTGAAAGATTCTTTAACAAGAGCCGACCTTTTCCTGAAAAACCTTTCATCGTCCGGCTTGCCAAGCAAACCTGCAATCTTACCCATCAGAACCAGGTTGCGGTAGTGAAAAGCATTTACCACGGTATTGATGTCTGAAAATACATAACGGTCTGTTTCGCCTTCAAAAGTGATGCTGCCATGTCCGCTCCTGTGACGATCTTCATTAGCCGGCGTGCCCTGGGGCCAGTCAACTATATCCCTGAAACTCCTTCCATAGTAGTGAATGTCTGCAAGAAACTCTTCGGTTACCAGTCCCGTGCGGGTACTTATAAGCCCGTCTTCCCTTGCAAGGGGCAGAAGCGTCTTCTTTTTCAACTCATCATAATACTCTTCCAAAAACCTTGAATCGCCCGTTGCCATATAATCTGCCCATGCCATTAGTACTATATGAAGGTGCCATTCAGTGGGCCAGCTGGGATTATAGATAAGGAAGTTGGTGGTGTACCTTTGGATAGCATATTCGCGGTCAACAGCATAATGGCTGATCTGCTGAACATAGGCATCTGCTTCGTAGGGCATCCTTTCCCTTCCACCACCATCTATGTAAACTCCCATAAAAGGGGTGACCTTAAGGGTGTGTTTGCACAGATCCCATATCTGGTTCAGATTATCGCTCGAAGAATGAAAATCAGAGGCTGAATCATCAAAATGGTATATCAGTGCAAGCTGCAGAACACTGCCGGGATCACCATCAAGACCTTCTATCTCTGCAAACCGGAAGGCGGCAACCTCGGGCATGTGCTCAGCCAGAACCTGGCTGTGCGGATAATTTGCCACGAACCTGGGCAATTCAGCAAGGTATTCTCTTTTCCCGGGTGAAATGGGCAGTTTTACACGGTTGTAGGTAATTGAACCACCCGGATTGCGGTCAACCCGGTTCCCGGGAGCGGATTTCTCTCCAAGGTGGACTATCAGGGTGTCTTCTGTTGCAGGATCATCAAGTGTGATCTTAAGGACACCGAAAGCAGCCTTGTCAAAACTGATAAAATGGTTCCCAAGGTCATTCCTTACTATCGATACAGGCTTTACTTCATGGTAGCGTATCGGATGCCTGTCTTCGAAAACATAATCGGTCTCACCACCGATATTAAGTTCAACCCAGCGGCTTTCACCAGGCCATTGTAGATCTCCGGAATCAAATTCGCCGGTATTAAACCTTTGCGGCTCACTCCACCTGCCGGGGTTATCGTCCTGATCCCACATGCGCACTTTCCACCAGTATGAGCTGTTTTCAGAAAGTTGCGAGCCATTGTAAGCAACGGCAATCGAACGATCTGAATTCACCTTCCCCGAATCCCACATGTCGGCTAAATCCTTATCGAGAAGATCTGGATCCGATGCAACCACAACTTGGTAGGCAGATTGCATAACACTCTCTCCATGGCCGCCGGCAATCCATGAAAAATTGGGATAACGATTGGTCAAAACAGCCACTTCGGGGTGAAGCAGAAGGTCGGTCATCAGACCATTTGGAGTCGTGTCCTGCTGCATAGGTTGGCACCCTAATGTAAATAACAGGGATAAGAACACCAACATTACAGTTGAGAATTTTTTGTTGAACTTTTTTTGTTGCTTCATATCAAATTAGAATTATAGTTAAGGGGCTAATCTTTTCATTACATATTAATTAAGATCTGTGTCCGGCCTCAGGACTGAAAGGAGTAATTAATTACCCTGTGGAAGAATCCCTCCATGATTTTCAATTAATCTTCTAAGCTCATCAAGCGGTACATCCAATGGAGTTGTCCCCTTATTAAAGGCTAACACAGCTGCCGCTCCGGCAGTTTGACCCATTCCCATACATGATGCCTGAACTCTTAATGCGGAATTGGCCATTCGGTCACTGCTTATGCACCTGCCGGCAACAATAAAGTTATTGCTTCCTTTTGGGATCAGTGCACGCAAGGGAACGGTTGCTATTATATCCTTCTCGAGATATTCCTGGAGTATGGGTTGCCCCTCCCGCCATAGGTCAATCGGGTAAAATGAATATGACATGGAGTCCTCGAAAATATTGCCATTTACATAATCGTCATAAGAAACTTTATATACACCATCAATTCTGTAGGTTTCCCGGACAGCCGTTTCAGGCCTCATATCCATAATTTTTATTTTTTCACACCCTGGCAATGATCTCAGTTTGCGTAAAGTTTCCAGAACCAGGGTTCTCCCTTGTATATTGGCAAGTGTATGTGACTCAGAGGTAGTTGAGTCGGCGCCATTTACAACATGGAAGCCATATGGCGTGAATGGTTGGTTGTCATTAGTAGCAGAACTACCCCTGAGAATACGCCAGCTTTGCCTTAACATGTTTCTGAATTCATTTGGGATTAATTCCAGGTCCAGTGATTCATAATCATATCCTCCCAGGGTAAATAAAATGGAACCGGGTTGTGTTACCGTTTCTTTCAGTACATTGTAACCCGCCAGAGAAGTAACCGCAGCATTGCCAGTGCAATCAATAATTTGATTACAGACTATCTGTTTTCCGACCCCTTTCCCCTGTATATCAACAATCCAATTGTTATCCTTAAACTCAACATTTGTGGGCGTCTCATAATACCTGATCTGCACTCCGGCTTCCAGGCATTTTTCTTCAGCGAGCATGGCATATAATGGTCCGTTTACACGTATCTGGTGATGCCAATGACGCCCGGGAGGTTGTGAGAAGTTTGGAAATCCATGTTCCAGGTCTATGGCTTCTCTTGTGAGCTCCCACCCCGGCCCTCCAATAATTCTTCTGCCCCAGGCATGAAACAACCCAGGAAATACTACACCTCCGGTTGTAATTGTACCACCAAGCTGACTGCCATTTTCAACCAGAATGGTTTTACAGCCTGCCCGACCGGCCTGAATCGCGGCAACAACGCCGGCAGTGCCTCCACCAACCACCAGAATATCGGTAATTAATCTGTCATCCTCTTTATACCGGGGTAAATTTGAAGCTTCCCCTCTTATCGATATAGAAGTTGCCATACCTAATGATATAGCACCAATCGATTTGATAGCTGACCTTCTTTTGATTTTCTTCATAATATTATATTGAAAAATTTTGAACTGTAAATATTCAGATTTATTAATAACCCCCGGGCATTGATAATCCTTAATTATGGCTTAGTCCCCGTTCCTGGTTTATACCAAATGCAGAGAATTCTTCGCCCTCAAGGGCCCGCAGCGACATGCCAAGCCATGTGGGAAGCTTTGCGGCCTCTTGTCTGGCTTGATCAACGGTGGTTTGTATCAAAGCTGGCATTTCAGCAGTTCCTGAGTCTTCAGGCCTTAAAATGAAAGTTTCCGGCATGTAATAAATGCCATCAGCCAGCACCACTTCAACAGGCCTTTGTCCGGCATGCACCCGTGCCAGCTGTCTTGCAG
>SKSE01000244.1 GCA_007118135.1 Bacteroidales bacterium
AGCTGAATCCTGATTTAAAAGATGGTTTAAAAGCCGGCCAGGTATTAAGAATACCTGCTGAAGCTGGCCCAGAGCAGCAGCCACCGTTTATTGTTGAACCCGCCCCTGTTGAAGTAATTCCGGATTTTCCCGAAGATCCGGTTGCTATCGACCCGTATTGTGAAAATCCCAGGCTGAAGGATTATTATCATGTGGCATTGCTAATTCCTCTCCATCTCGACAGGGTTAATGATGAATTTGTTGAAGACCCTGATCCCCGACACCCTTCATTTGCTTTTATGCCTTATTATGAAGGAATGCTTATTGCTTTGGATTCAATAAGAAAAATGGGTGGAGATATAAGGCTTTCCGTATTCGATGTCTGTGATGATGCAGGGAAAGCTCATGCTGTATTACGTAAACCTGAGATGGCTGACATGGATCTTATTATAGGTCCCTTTAATGCCAATACTTTGGATATTGTAGCACAATATGCTACAAGAAGAAATATACCTGTAGTTTCACCACTTCACTGGGAGGATAACAGACAGTTGGTTTCTTACCCTATGCTTTTTCAGGCAACACCTTCTATACAGACCCAAATGAATGATTTGGCAAAGTATGTTGTACGAAATTTTACCAACGATAATATTATCCTTGTTCATAACAATCAGCCTCTCAACCTCATTACAGGGTTTAAAAAATCTCTTAACAATGAGATTAATTATATTGAATATTATCGCGATAGTTTAAATTTGGCAAAAATTGATGGATATTTTCTTAATGGTGTTTATGTGGGAGAGCGGCTGACAAACGTTTATGTTCTTCATGATTCACTACTTCATCCTCGTTTGAGCCATCAGGAAAAGTCTCTTTATGAGCAGTATATGCAAAGAGATGTTTTAAAGGAAGTTGTTTATTCCCGCGACGGAATGGATAAGATAAGAGAACTGCTCGACCCTGAAAAACGGAATGTGCTTGTTACTCCTATGGGTGGAGAAGCTCTTATTTCTGATTATACCAGGCAATTGAACCAATTGCGTGATACCTTTGATATTACAGTATTTGGAGTTCCGCAATGGCGTGATTACAGATCGCTCGATTACCGATACTTACAAAACCTGAAAGTACACATTTTTACATCTGATTTTATCGACTTTGATAAAAGATACAATATTGATTTTATCAGAAAATACCGCCAAAAGAATCATGTTGAACCCGATCGTGTAGCCTTCCGGGCAGCTCACACTGCAATGTTTTTCTTTTCTGCACTTATGCAATATGGCTCAGATTTCCATAAATGTATGGGCCTGATCAACAATAACAGGTTTTCAGGCAGTCCTTTCAGGTTTTACAGGACCTTTGGAGAAAGTGGTGGTTGGGAAAACAACTTCGTTTACATTTTTAAATACGAAAACTACCGCCTGAAAGATGTGAAAGAGCCGGATTCAGAAATAACCCGGCTCGACTAAGAATCTATCCTTTTATGATTTTTGAAAACTATCGGAGATCAACAATATCGATATCTGATGGGAAATCTGCTCTGTTGAAGACAAATAACTTGTCATCGATTTCGTGGTTTGTTCTGGTTCTTCCCAAAGTATATGTATAGGTTCCGCCATGTCGGTCATAAGCTATGGTGTAAACAAGCATATGGTCATTGGCATTGAGAGCTACACGATACTTGAAAAATGATTGAGGTGTAATGGGAACCAGATCAATAATATCAACCGTTTTCCCATTAAAGGTTTCCTGACGTACGAACCGGCCTCTGTATTCTTCATCAAAGTTATCAAGAAGGGCCGTGGGAGTAAGGCCACCTTCCATATTTTCCACATAATTTATGTGTATTTCATACATATCGTCAAGATAATTCCATGCTGTTTCACCGTCTGAGAGAAAAACATTATCTCCAACAATCATTCGATATTTATCTCCTTTTGAGTAAACTTTTCCGCTCATGGATTCTTTAATCTCCATGGATGTATTCTCCATTTTATAAGTAAACTCAGCTTCCATTGTACGAAAGCTTTTTATTTTGTTGCTTGCTTTGGTTAGTAATTCGCTTGCTATCTGCTCAGCACGCGGTTGGTGGTCAGTTTGAGCGTACAAGGTTGCAGAAAGCAATAGTGCTATTAGTGGAAAAATCTTTTTTATCATGGTAATGTAGGTTTTATATTCAGGTGTTATTTCTCAAAATTTGTTCCAAAGTCATTTCGTCTTTGATTTTTACTTCGCGGGCTTTGCTACCTTCAAAAGGGCCAACAATTCCTGCAGCTTCCAGCTGATCAATAATTCGTCCTGCGCGGTTATACCCAAGTTTAAGTTTCCTTTGTAAAAGTGATGTTGACCCTTGCTGTGTGGCAACGATAACCCTTGCTGCATCTTCAAAAAGCTCATCTCTTTCAGCCGGATCAAAATCTTCAATATCTGCACTTTCTTCATCGGCATATTCAGGAAGCATAAATGCATCGGGGTAGGCTCTTTGAGAACCAATAAATTCTGTAATCTTATCAATTTCGGGTGTGTCAATAAAAGCGCACTGTAAGCGCAACAGGTCGCTTCCGGTTGAAAGGAGCATATCGCCGCGGCCTATCAACTGATCGGCCCCGCCGGTGTCAAGAATGGTACGGGAATCAATTTTTGATGTCACCCTGAAGGCTACCCTTGCCGGGAAGTTAGCTTTTATCATACCGGTAATAATATTTACCGAGGGCCTTTGTGTAGCAATTATCAGGTGAATACCCACAGCCCTTGCTAACTGCGCAAGTCGTGCAATGGGAAGCTCCAGTTCCTTTCCGGCTGTCATAATAAGATCGGCAAATTCATCAATAACCAATATAATGTAAGGCATAAATTTATGACCTTCTTCGGGATTCAACCGGCGACTGATAAATTTTGCATTGTACTCTTTAATGTTTCTTACCTGTGCATCCTTTAACAAATCGTACCTGTGATCCATTTCAATACAAAGCGAGTTTAGCGTGCGCACAACTTTACGTGTATCAGTAACTATAGCTTCCTCCGAGTCGGGAAGTTTAGCAAGGTAGTGGCGTTCAATTTTGGAAAACAGGTTCAGTTCTACCTTTTTGGGGTCAACCAGTACAAATTTAACGTAGGCCGGATGCTTTTTGTAAAGAATGGATGCCAATATGGCATTCAGTCCTACCGATTTTCCCTGGCCTGTAGCTCCTGCCATAAGCATGTGGGGCATTTTGGTTAAATCGGCTATATATGTTTCATTGGCAATGGTTTTGCCCAAGCCGATGGGAAGTTCGAAAGTCGAGTTTCTGAATTTTTCTCCCGAAAGGATACTTTTCATGGAAACAATTTCAGGCTTGCTGTTGGGTACCTCAATACCGATAGTTCCTCTGCCCGGTATCGGTGCAATTATACGTATGCCCAATGCTGAAAGACTCAGAGCAATATCATCCTCCAGGTTTCGTATCTTGCTGATTCTGACTCCAGCTGCCGGAACAATTTCATAAAGTGTAACTGTAGGGCCTATGGTTGCCTTTATTTTATCAATCTGGATTGAGTAGTTTTTGAGTGTATCCAGAATCCGGTTCTTATTGGCTTCCAGCTCTTCCTTATCAACACGAATGGTGCTGGCACCATAGTCATCAAGCAAATCAATGGGTGGCAACTGATATTTGGGTAAATCAAGGGTAGGATCGTAATCGCCCAGTTCGGCCAGTCTTTCTTCTGCTGATTTGTCAGATGAAGGATCGTCAATGGCCTGGTAGTTACTGTTGCTGATTTTTGAATCATCGGCAATCTCAATTTCCAAATCAGGAGTTTTTTCTCCCTGATTATTTTCATCATTACCATTACCGTTTTTTGCAACATCATATTCGAAAAACTCATCACTATCTTCACCGGGATTTTCTCTGTCTTTTATACGCTGCAAAATTTCGGATTCTGATTCATATTCATCTTCTTCATCATCAGGCTTATTATATTCATCAATTACTCCCGGATAGTCATCATCACCGGTGTATAAATCATCTTCTTCGTTTGATTTATCAGTTTCATCTGCATCTTTGGTTTTGGTGTTCCTGCGAAACATATCCATCAGCATTCGGTAATGATAGGTATTGATGTTGAAAACGATGATAAGAAAGCTGGCAATTGCGAATAGTATTATAAATCCTGTACCTACTTTACCCAAAATGCCATTAAGCCAGATATTGGTCTGATAACCGAAAGTTCCGCCCAGCAGTAACCCTTCACCGCGGGTAAAGATAAACCCCAGCGTAACAGAGAGCAATATCATTGAAAAGAAACTGTACCGCAATGTTTTCCACACAGGAAGTAATGAAATCCTTGTCATTAGCTTAAACCCAACCACAAAAAACATAAGGGTGAAAAGGAAGGACGGAACTCCAAACCACTTTTTGATAAAAAGATGTGCTGTAATGGCTCCCAGACGCCCCATCAGGTTTTGAGCCTTGATTTGTGTATCACCGAGCAGTTCTATATTAAATGTACGGTCGTTAATAAGACTGTCATCAGTTTTCCAGTTTACCAGGTAAGAACTGAATGACAGGAAAAGATAAAAAGCAATGACAACCAGCAACAATCCCAATATCTTTCTTAGACGCTGATCCTTAAAGGAAGTAAAAAATTTCTTCAGGGTAAACTCATTCCCTTTAAGATCATTTTTTTTAGAATTATTGTTACCGGATTTCGGTTTAAAAGTGTTTTTTGAAGACGTGTTTTTCTTTTTTCGCATCGCTTGCCGCATTACTTTTCTGAAACGCAAAATTAGCAAAACTATTGCAATACTCAAGGGTTCAACCTTATCCGGTCATTCCTATTTTGTGTATCTTTGCAAATCTTTTTTAATGACAATAAAAATGGGAAGGATTCTGGCACTGGATTACGGACAAAAACGAGTAGGTATAGCTGTTACCGACGAAAGCCGTATCATTGCCAATGGTCTTAAAACAGTTCATGTAAAAGATGTTATGGCTTTTTTAAAAGAATATTTGTTAAAAGAAAATGTTGACTGTATTGTAGTTGGTGAGCCGCGCGACATGAAAAACCAAGCATCAGATGCATCCCGATTTATTGAACCTTTTGTAAGACATTTAAAAAAACAATTCCCTGATATTGTTGTTGACCGAATGGACGAGCGGTTTACATCAAGAATGGCATTTCAAACTATGATTGACGCAGGATTGGGCAAAAAAAGCCGCCAGAATAAGGAATTGGTTGATACTATAAGCGCTACCTTGATTTTACAGTCTTATATGGAATCTTTGAAGCACCGCTCAGGTAATTAAAATGAAATTCAATAATAAATACATATTTTGCAATGATACTACCCATAGTGGGATACGGTAATCCGGTTTTAAAGAAAAAGGCCGGAGATATTGATAAAAGCTACCCCAATCTTTCAGAGCTCATTGAAAATATGTGGGAAACCATGTATAATGCCAATGGCGTAGGATTGGCTGCACCCCAGATTGGAAAACCCATAAGGCTTTTTCTTGTTGATGCCAGTCCGTTTGAGGATGAAGAAGAGGAGTTAAAAGACTTTAAAAAAGTATTTATCAACGCACAGATTCTGGAAGAAACCGGCGAAGAATGGCTGTTTAATGAAGGTTGTCTGAGTTTTCCTGATTTACGCGAAGATGTTTTCAGAAAACCAAAGATTAGAATTCGCTACCAGGATGAAAATTTCGAAACCTGCGAAGAAGAGTATGATGGTATTGCTGCCCGTATTATCCAGCATGAATATGACCATATTGACGGAATCGTTTTTGTCGACAGGATATCTCCGCTCAAAAGACGTCTTATAAAGAACAGGCTTACAAATATTATAAAAGGAGTTGTAAATCCTTCTTACAAAATGAAATTTGCCCAACGCAAATAATCCTTCATACCTGATAAAAATCAATTGAAAGTTTAACCGAATGCAATATTTTATCCATACTTTGTCCAATGGAATAAAGTTGGTTCACAAACCTGTTGACAGTTTGGTGGCCCATTGCGGAATTACCATCAATACAGGTTCGCGCGATGAACTTCCTGCAGAACAAGGTATAGCGCATTTTATCGAACACCTTATATTTAAAGGTACCGGTAAAAGAAAAGCGCACCACGTGTTAAGCCACATGGAAAATGTGGGTGGAGAAATTAATGCATACACCGGAAAAGAAGATACCTGCATTTACTCATCTTTCATGCATATTCATTATGCACGATGTCTTGACCTTATTTCTGATATCGTTTTCCGTTCATCGTTTCCCGAAAAAGAAATCGAGAAAGAAAAGGATATTGTTATTGATGAGATTAATTCTTACAAAGATAGCCCCGGTGAGCAGATTTTTGATGATTTTGATGGATTGATTTTCAAAGATCACCCCTTGGGTAACAATATACTGGGTACACCTCGCCATCTGAAAAAATTCAGAAAAGAACATATTCTGACCTTTCTGAAAAGAAATTATGTTACCCACGAAATGGTAATATCTTCTGTGGGAAAAATTGATTTTCAAAAACTTATAAAACTTGCAGAAAGGTATTTTGGACATTTACCGGCAACTGCCAGAACCCTCCCCCGCGAAAAGCTGAATGGCTATCACGCTGAAATCCGGCATGTAAAGCGCCGTAACCATCAGGTTCATTGCGTATTAGGAAACAGGGCATACAGAGCCGATGATGATAAAAAAACGGCATTGGTGCTGTTAAATAATATTCTTGGCGGGCCGGGACTTAATTCGCGTCTTAATATGGCGGTTCGCGAAAAGTATGGATTGTGTTACAACATCGAAAGCCATTATCAACCCTACTCTGATATAGGGCTTTTCAGTATTTACCTGGGGACAGATCATGTATTTATCGACAGAGCTGTTTTTCTTGTTATGCGCCAACTTGAACGCCTGCGCGAAAAACGACTGGGAAGTCTCCAGTTAAAAAGAGCAAAACTCCAGCTACAGGGACAAGTAGCCATTTCCTTTGAGTCTAATGTTAATGAGATGCTTTCTATGGGCAAGAGTATTATTCTTTACAATAAAATTGATTCCTTGGAACAAATTAATCACAAGATTGAAAGTGTAAATGCCACTGAACTTCTTGAAGTAGCCAATGAAATTTTTGAGCCCGGTCAGTTGAGCATGCTTATGTATAAGCCACGGTAACAGTTAAACAATATTTATTCAAACTTCCAAACTATGAATATCATCCATCCCGATATTGAAAAGTATGCACAACAGAACACCAGCCCTGAAAGTGAAGTTTTGAACCGGCTGAATCGCGAAACCCATGCAAAAATTCTGCGCCCGCGTATGTTATCCGGTCACATTCAGGGAAAACTGCTCGAAATGTTCAGTTGTATGCTTCAGCCCGAAACTATTATTGAAATAGGAACCTACACAGGTTACTCCGCAATTTGTCTGGCCCGAGGACTGAAGCCTGGCGGCAAGCTTCATACCATTGATCACAATCCTGAGCTGGAAGACTTTACTCGTGGATTCTTTGACCAGGCCGGTCTTATGCAATCCATTGAATATCACATTGGGGAAGCTGAAGAAATTTTACCACAGATACCAGGCCCCTTTGATCTGGCTTTTATCGATGCTGACAAGGAAAATTATCTGGTGTATTATGAAGAAATTTTGAGCAAGCTCCGTAAAGGAGGTATTATTTTCGTTGATAATGTGCTTTGGAGCGGAAAGGTATTGTCAGAAACAATGGCCAAAGGCGATCCTGAAGCAGAAGCTCTTATTAAGTTCAACAGTTTTGTTCAGAAAGATTCCCGGGTCGAGAATGTATTATTACCATTCAGAGATGGACTGACTATTATCAGGAAACTTTAATTCTATTGGATTCTGGAATATAGGTGCTTTTTTATTGTGAAAAATTGGAAAGCATGCAAAGTAAATCAATTACGAATAGTTTTTTATTTTAGCAGCAATTTCTTCCATAAGCCACATGGGTGTTGAAGTGGCTCCACATATTCCTACCCTTTTGATATTACTGAACCAATCTTTTTGGAGTTCTTCTGTTTCTGATACAAAATATGAATCAGGATTGCTTTGCTTACAAATATCAAACAGGTATTTTCCATTAGAGCTTTTTTTCCCACTAACAAAGATTATGATATCATGTTCCTTTGCAAACTTTGCCAGGTGGGGCCCCCGGTTCGATACCTGTCCGCATATTGATCGGGAAACCCGCAGATTATCATCAGGATTGCAGTTTTTCTGCATCATTCTTTCCTTGATCTGTTTTATCAGATCTTCATACTGCTCTTTATTCTGGGTGGTCTGGCTGAAAAGGGTTATGGGTTTTGAGAAATCGATTTCATCCAGGTTTTCAAACCCTGAACCCACAACTAGGGCGTTATTGCCGGTTTGTCCGGTAAGTCCGTTTACTTCAGCATGCCCTTCTTTCCCGAAGATAACCAACTGTCCGTCAACTTCTCGTATTTCTTCATAACCTTTTTTGATCTTGTTCTGAAGTTTTAATACTACAGGGCATGAGGCGTCGATTAAATTGATTTGATTTTCCCTTGCAATTCTGTAAGTTTCCGGTGGCTCTCCATGGGCCCTGATCAATACGCGGGTGTTAAAAAGTTTTTTAAAATCGTGATGATCAATAATAATCAGTCCTTTCTCTTTTAATCTTTCAACTTCCTTGTGGTTGTGAACAATATCTCCCAGACAATACAGGCTGCCGTAACGCTCAAGTTCTTCTTCAGCAACTTTTATGGCATTGACTACACCAAAGCAAAATCCTGATCTTTTGTCAATGTTGATTTCCATAGCTCTTGGAATTATCTTATACTGGGTACTTCAGTACCACCGGGAAACAGCCTGTTAAGGTTGGTGGTAATAGAGAAGTGATTGGGTGCACCTCCCAGATGATAATTGGACCTGCCGTAGTGAAACATGAAGTTCGATATTTTTACTCCAATACCCCACGATAGCCCAACAGTAGAAAGCCTGGACTCAACGCCCATTTCCTGTCGCCTGCGATAATTATATCCAATGCCGGCAATGAAGTTTTCAGTGGGAGTAAATTCCATCCCAAAAACTGCGTGTCGGAGCAATTTGTCACTAATTTCACTCATCCTTTCCTGAGAAGTGGCTGCACTCCCGTCAAAAGTTGTAAAAGTGGGGCTGCTAGCTACAGGGTCTTCATAGGTTAAGTCGTAATTGTGCAGATTATGAGCTACAAAAGAAAATCGGAGCGGCGCATTAATTAGTTTTTTTGAAATTCCGAATACAATATCGAAGGGTAGGGGTTCTCTGTCGCTGTAATAGGTAGTAATTTGTCGGCCTATATTGCGAAAAACAAGGCTTGAAGCAATCAATCTTTCTTCATCAAAATAACCTACAGCAATATCTGTTGCAAGTCCAAAAGAAGAATATTGCTCAAAGGTTGAGCTAATGGCCTTAATATTACTACCGATAGTTATTTTTTCGGTTAAAGCCCGGCCCCAACCTATACTTACGACATACTCGCCGGCAGTAAATTCACCAAACGTGTTTCCTGTTTCGTCAGTTTCCAGGAAAGTGCCATAATTAATATATGAAATCCCCAATGTGAGATTGCCAATACGGTTAAATCCTTTTGAAAATGCAGCTGTTCCATAATTAATATCGCTGAAGTAATCCACGAAATTCAGGGATAATTCGTTGTCGAGCCCGGGATTTATCAGTGATGGATAAAAAAGAGCCATTCCTAAATCTTCGTCAAATGTGGGAACTGCATAACCACCCAGAGCAGTAATACGTGCAGTAGCCGGTAAATTGATAAATTCATAAACCCGCCCGCTTTGTTTCTGGGCTAAAGCTACTGACGATATAATCAGCAATCCGCTCAGCAGGAAAACCAATTTGAAGAAAAACGGATAAAAGTAGTTATTTCTATTTCTCACAAAAAACAAATTATTCGCGTTTGCTTGACCTGATTAAAACGGCAGTCCAGAGTAATTATTGCCGGAAATAATGCATAACCGGAAAGGCTTTGCAAAATTATCAACAATTAGAGGAATACAAAGTTTAACTATTCAAGTACCGCTTCACGGGGAACTACCAATCGGGTTTTATTACTTAAAACCGGTATTGGTGAAAGATTAACCATTTGCTGGGCATAGGTGCCCATTAAAACAGTTTGTGAAGAAAACTCCTGCTCGGTCATGATTGATATCATATCGGCATTCCTTTTTTCAGCATAGTCAATGGTTGTCTTGGTGATATTATCGGTAACAGCTTTTTCATTTATATATCGTAAACCTGACTTAATGACCAACGAAAGTGCTTCTTTGGTGTTGCTGTCAACGCGTTCTTCAATATTCTTTATTTTAGAACTGTAGAGCGAAAGCACGTTTATCTGAGCTTTGAAATGTTTTGCAAATTCAATGGTAAAAGGAATTTTTTGAATGGTTTCAAAAGTACTGTCGATGGGTATTATTATTTTTTCAACGGGTTTCGCCTTAATGTTGTAGTTTTTCTTGACTGAAATTACCGGTTTATTAGAATGGGTTATGATTTTTGTTGCATTATTTCCCACCCAGAATTCTTCAAAGCCCGACATACCGTGGGCACCTGCTATAATTAACCAGGATTCAGTGTATTTTGCAAGATTAGTTATCTCTTCGTATATTCTACCTGTAAGAATCCGATAAGTAATGTTTCCGGGGACACTGTTCTCATGTTTATTAATCAGTTTCTCAAAGCCCTTTTCAACACTTGTTGGCTTGCTTTTACTCCCCTCAGGTAAAATTGTATCCACATCTCTTTTTTTTCTTACATAAACAAGCTTGATATCAAGACCTGTTACAGACGCAATTCCTAAGGCATATTCAAATGCTTTTATGGATGATTTGGAGAAATCAATCCCTACAACAATATTGCTCATGGTTGTGCTTTTTGTGGTTTATATGCCGCTAAATTAAGAAATTATGACGACAAAATGAAGATAAATTATTGCCTGTTAAGGGTAATACGTGTAATTTAGAATTGAATGAAATTTTTCTTAATTACTCTTTTCGGAGAGACGGATCAATTCTGAATGAATCTCCAGGATTCGGGGTATAAGCAGCATAGTATTAT
>SKSE01000017.1 GCA_007118135.1 Bacteroidales bacterium
AAGAAATTATCTGAAAACCCCATCAGGTAAAGATTTTGTGTGGCACGTGTAAGAGCAGTATACAGCCACCTGTAATAATCAGTATCGGGCTTTTTACCTGGTATATATCCCATTTCAACAAAAACAGTTTCCCACTGTCCTCCCTGTGCTTTATGACAGGTAAGTGCATAAGCAAATTTTACCTGAAGCGCGTTAAGAAAAGGGTTTTCCTTGATTTTTGTCATTCGTTTTCTTTTGTTGGGTTCATCTTCATAATCCAAACTCACCTCATCAAAAAGCTTCTGTGTTTGTTTGAAAGTAAATGATGGTCCGTCAATATCAAGGGTATCCAGAAAAATAATAACATCCAGTTCGGATTGCTCCGGATAATCATTCATACGAATGGTAACATGAGCAAACCTAAAGCCATAGAGCTCTTCAATGCGTTGTATACGTTTTATTTCAATGATATCACCATTGGCAATAAAACCTGCACTGGATTCTTCCGGTAACCAGAAATAGTTATTTTTTACCACCATAAGCAAATCTCCCGCACTGATTTCATCTTCTTGAAATAATACCCTTTGTCTGATATGCCTGTTGTAAAGGTTAGCCCGTTTATTGCTGCGACATACCACAATGGTATCGCCAAAATTCCTGGCAGAAAAGGCATCATTGATATACTCAGCTGTTTCGGGCCCGTGCAGACGCAGAATATCCCTGAAACCATCCATATGAAATTTCATAAAGCCATTTTCTTTTTCTGTTTTCTTAATCTGATTGCGCACAATGGTGGCGTTGTGAAGTATTCCGCTTCCGGCTTCCTGACGCACCACTTCTCTGAGTTCGGCCCACCAAATCTTAAATTGGAAACTACTCTCCAAAAAAGGAATGTTCAGTGCCGGACTTTCCGACCGGTTTACGGGAGGTAACTGGGCGGTATCTCCGATAAGGATAAGCCGGCAGTTATCACCACTGTAAACATATCGTACCAGATCATCAAGCAAACTTCCCGAACCAAATGCGCTTCTTTCATCAGATGACTCATAATCAGCAATCATGGAAGCTTCATCCACGATAAAAAGTGTATTCACATGTTTATTGGGTATGAGTTTGAATGTAACTCCCCCCTCCCCATCACTTCTTAACCTGTAAATTTTCCTGTGGATGGTATAAGCCGGTTTCCCTGAATAGGCGCTTATTACTTTTGCAGCTCTCCCTGTGGGTGCAAGCAATACACTCCAGGCCTTCAGATGTGGCAGCACATTTACCAGATTTGAGACAATGGTGGTTTTTCCGGTACCTGCATAACCTTTTAGCACAAAAAGGGCATTAACCTGCGGGGCCATAAGAAAATCCGAAAGTTTACCGATAAGCTCATATTGATCTGGAGTGGGCTCGTAAGGAAACTCACGAAGAAATAAATCGGTAAACTGTTTTTGATCAAACATATTTTTTGAAAACTATCAGACGTACTTTCAGACTTGTTGATTTTTTGTGAAAGGTCATTGAATCATTTTCCTGGTTTCAGTTAGTTGAAATTATATCAGAAAGGATAACCGATTCCAAGGTTAAAGTTAAACTCACTAAGCCTCGGCCATGATGAAATCCAGCGATTGCCCTGCAATAAAGATGGATCACGCAGGGGTACAGCAGCATCTACCCTGAGTACAAAAAAGTTAAAATCCAGTCGAAGTCCTAAACCACCACCCAGGGCAATATCATTGACGAAGCTGTTAACCTTAAACTCTCCACCCGGAAACTGGTCATTTTTTCTTACAAACCAAACATTGCCTGCATCAGCAAAAAATGCCCCATGCCAAAACTGATAAAACCTGAAGCGGTATTCAAGATTTGTTTCCAGCTTTACATCACCATACCTGTCGAAACGACCTTCATTGGGACTGGAATAACTTCCGGGACCTAAAGAATATATTGACCATGCTCGCAAGCTGTTGGCACCTCCCCCATAATAGCTTTTAATAAAAGGCATTACAACCGAATTACCGTAAGGTAGGCCCAGTCCCCCCATGATACGGAAAACCAGGGTTTGATTATCATCAAAAACCCTGTAAAATCTGAAATCGGCATCTGCCTTTAAATACTGAGAGTAAGGAATATTAAACACATTAAAACTACCCTCTTCATCCATGGAAAAATTAAGAGCACCTGCAACCGCATCCAGAATATTTCCTGCAGATTCAAAATTGGTTCGCAGGTACATAAAGTTGCCTATCTTGCCCAACTCCTGGGTATTGTAAATGTAAGTGTGTTTAAGCCCGAGTATGAGATGATCGCGAAAACGACTCAGAATAAAAGGATTGGCATCAGGAATATTAGCCCTGAGGATAGAGTCATTATAAACCCTGATGGAACTAATCTCGAGAGGATTAATAAAATGTCTTTTTTGTGGAGTTTCATTCCATTCAAATCCGTAACTAAGATTGAGAACATAACGCGTGTAATCGGGACGTTGCCTGAAATTGATACCGGTTAAAATAGTGCTTTTGGGCCTGGAATTTCTTGATAAACGTTCAATGGAGAAAGGCAGAAGCAACTTAGGGAAATCAATTCCTGCTTCAACCCCCAGCTCCAGAGTGTTAAAGGGAAATCTTTGAAAAGCCACCCCGGAACCACCATCGCCGGTTACTTCCAATGCTCCTTTGAATCGAAGATGAAAAATTTCAGCACCCCTGAAAAAATTACGGTTCTGATATAGCAGGTTGCCGGCAATACCCAGGTTACCGGCTGTGTTAAGACCCTCTGCCTCAATAGTAAAAGCATTGGCTGCAGATCGGTTCAGTTGTACACGTGCATCAAGAAATCCAAGTGTATCAGATGGTTCACCCATGCCCGGATTTGGGCTTTCTGAGAAATGCAGGTTGATAAATCTGTAGTTTCTCATTCCTGAAAGAAAACTATAGGATTGCTCCACATCAGACAGACGGAAAAACTCTCCCGGCCTTAATATAATGTGGTCTGACACTATGGAAGGTTTGATACGAAGAGGCCCGTTATGAACAAAAATATAATCATAGTTTTTGTCGCGTGCCGCTAACCTTCTTACGTAAATGGTTGTATCCTTACGCTGATAATCGGATTGTAGAGGAGAATATTCGGGAAGAACCATAAGCCGGTCAATCATAAATCTGCGATGGCGTAACTCTACTACTGAATCACGAATGCCGGGTACCTGTCTTACCGGATTGTTTACCAATAGCTCAATGTTTACCTGGTGAGAATTCAGGTTGCTGTCTACCTGAAAAATAATAAACTCGCGGTTGAACTGGTAGAACCCTTCATTTCTGAGGTGGCGTGCCAGGCGGTTTCTCTCCATCTGAAGCACATCTGCATCATAGCGCTCGCCCGGTTGAATCAAAGTATTCAGAGTGTCAGCAAGTATGAACTCTCTGAGGAAAGGGTCTCTTACATTGTACCTTAAATTATTGACTGTATAAGGTTTGTTACCCTTGATATTATAAGTAATAAAGGCTCTTTGCCTGTTCAGTTTCTCTTCAAAATTTACATCAGCATTGAAATACCCTTTTGAGTTCATGTAGAGCTCAAATTGCCTGATTGTATTTTGCGCAAGTATGGGGTCGTAAATAACAGGAGGTTCGCCAATGGTATTTTTCATCCAGTTTCTGAGACCCGTTTCTTTGCCACGATCGGCAAACTGGTAAACATTGAGGTGAAATCTGTAAAATCCCAGTATACGGCGGTTAGGTCTTTGTCTTATAAAAGAAGTAAGTTCTGATCTTTCAATTTTAGCATCCTGAATCTCAATACGGTTCCGGTTTAGTAAATACTCACCTTCGGGTAATCGCCGTGTGGGGTTACATGAGAAAAAAGAAAGAGAAACCAAAAAAATTACTACGATATAAAAATTATTTTTTGTCACTTTGGCCGGCGGATAAAAGAATATTGGCGAATAAGTTGCTGCTGACTTCTATGCAAAAATAAAACCATTTTGCTAAATCAGGGCATCAGGAGGTATTTGTTTTGAATATTTTTTGCCTTGTAAATGTAGTTTTAAACTTGTTTTTCAAGAACAATAAATCTTTAGTTCATTTTTGAGAAGAAAAAGACTGTTTCTTATAAATTAAATGATTTATCATAAAAATATTTGAAATGATTATAAAAATGTAAATTTATTTTATCAAAAGAATAAAACTGTATATTTGCCAATCATAATTAAATCAATCTTATTTTTATGACACTTATTACATCCATTTCAGGTATCAGGGGTACATTGGGCGGCAAAGCCGGAGAAGGTTTAACCCCTGTTGATATTACCAAATTCACTTGCGCCTATGGTAGCTGGTTAAAGAGCAGATTTCCGGAAGAAAGACTTAAAGTGATTGTTGGCCGTGATGCAAGGATTTCGGGGCCTGTGGTCAATAAAATGGTTACTGCTACATTACAGTTTTTGGGCATCGATATCATTGATGCAGGGTTGGTTCCCACACCTACCGTTGAAATTGGTGTAAGAGAATATGGATGTAACGGTGGAATTATCATTACAGCCAGTCATAATCCAAGGAACTGGAATGCACTTAAGCTTCTGAATGAAAAGGGTGAATTTCTTAATCAGGAAGAGGCAAAACAAATGATGTCGTTTACCAATACACAGATTACCGGATTCGTGCCGGCAGATAAGCTGGGAACTTACACCAAAGAGGAAGCAGCCATTGAAATGCACATTGAGAAAGTTCTTGCCCTTGAACTTGTAGATACAGAAGCTATTGCAGCTGCAAAATTTCATGTTGTAGTGGATGCTGTGAACTCAGTTGGAGGAATTGCAGTACCTATGCTGCTCGAAGCATTAGGAGTAAAAAAAATAACAGAACTGTTCTGCGAACCTAATGGTTTATTTCCGCACAATCCCGAACCTCTGCCGGAGCATTTAAGTATTCTTTCAGAAGAAGTACAGAAAGTAAACGCCCATGTTGGTTTTGCTCTTGACCCTGATGCCGACCGTCTGGCCATTGTACAAAACGACGGTGAAATGTTTGGAGAAGAATATACCCTCGTGGCAGTGGCTGATTATGTTCTGAAACACCAGAAGGGTAATACAGTTAGTAACCTTTCTTCAACGCAGGCACTCAGAGATGTTACGAAGAAACATGGTGGTAAATATTATGCGTCGGCTGTAGGTGAGGTTAATGTAGTTCAGAAAATGAAAGAAGTTAATGCCGTTATCGGTGGCGAGGGCAATGGTGGTGTTATATTTCCACCCATTCAATATGGCAGGGACGCCCTTACGGGCATAGCACTTTTCCTTACCCACCTGGCTAAATCGAAGAAGAGTACAGTTTCACTTAAAAAGGAATTACCCGATTATCACATTTCCAAACATAAAATTGAACTTTCTGAAGGTATAAACCTGTCCAACATTCTGAATAAGATTGCAACCAAATATGCCAAACAAAGAATTGACAAAACTGATGGGGTAAAGATCCATTTCGACAAGGAATGGGTGCATTTGCGTAAATCCAATACTGAACCCATCATACGTATTTATGCCGAAAGCGACAGCGAAGTTAAGTCAGGAAATCTGGCCCGCAAGATCATGGTGGATATCAGTGATTTGATTAAGGAATAGGGATGGGTTGATGAGTTAGTGAATTATTAAGAAAGTGAGAAAATAAGAAATTGGGGAAGTAGGGGTTTCGTTAAATCTTACCCATCACCAAGTATTCTCCGTTTCCCTTTTTCCGGTCTCAGGTCTCCTTTATTTACCAGCCATTTTCAGCAAAAAATCATAAGCTTCCTCAATATCGGTGATCTGGTTAACCGTAAGGCTGAGTTTATTGTTGACTTCCTTGATCTGGCACTGGCGCGGGTGATACTGGACAAAGTTGAGTATCCTGCCAAATATTTCTGTTGAGTAATAGTCTGACTCCTGATTAGCAACAAAGTAGCCAATAAATTTTCCTGATTTAAGAATTACTTTTTCAAATCCTAACCTTGCAGCAAGCCAGCGAAACTTAATGGCCAGAAACAATCCCCGGGTTTCGTCCGGAACCAGCCCAAAACGATCCTGCAATTGTTCAGCAAACTTCAAAAGTTCTTCCTCAGTATTAAGATCATCAAGATCCTTATAAAGACTGAGTCTTTCTGTGGTATTTTCGACATAATCCGTGGGAATGAGAAGCTGCAAATCAGTTTCCAGCACACAATCGTTAACAAAAAACCGATCGGGTTTTTCTTCACCGGCAAAATGCTCTTTGAATTCGGTTTCTTTGAGTTCAAGTATGGCTTCGTCAAGAATTTTATGATACATCTCAAACCCGATCTCCGAAATAAATCCGCTTTGTTCGGCTCCTAAAAGATTACCTGCTCCCCTGATATCAAGATCGCGCATGGCTATGTTAAAACCGCTTCCCAAATCAGAAAATTCTTCAATAGCTTTTAGCCTTTTACGGGCATCTTCAGTAAGAGTTGTAAGAGGTGGTGTAACCAGATAACAGAAAGCTTTTTTGTTTGTGCGCCCCACCCTGCCGCGCATCTGGTGCAAATCGGACAGACCAAAATGATGTGGGTTATTGATAATTATTGTGTTGGCATTGGGAATATCAAGCCCGGATTCAACAATTGAAGTGGCCACAAGTACATCGTATTGTCCTTCAATAAAATCGACCATTACTTCTTCAAGTTTTGCACCGGGCATTTGCCCATGACCAATAGCAATGCGCATATCAGGGCATAATCTCTTTATCATGCCTGCTACGTCTTCGATATTCTGCACTCGATTATGAATGAAGAATACCTGTCCGCCCCTTGAGACCTCGTAAATAATAGCATCGCGAATTAGCTCCTCATTATAAACATGTAGCTCCGTAATGATAGGATAACGGTTTTGTGGTGGTGTATTAATCAGCGACATGTCGCGCGCTTTCATTAATGAAAATTGCAAAGTACGCGGTATAGGTGTGGCTGTGAGTGTAAGTGTATCAACATTAACCTTGAATTTCTTCAGTTTCTCCTTGGTTGATACACCAAACTTCTGTTCCTCATCAATAATCAGGAGTCCCAAATCTTTGAATTGAATATCGCCACTTACCAACCTGTGTGTTCCAATTAAAATATCAAGCTTCCCTTCCTTTGTTTTTTTAATGATATCATTTTTTTGTTTTGTTGAACGAAAACGATTGATATAGTTAATATTACAAGGAAAATCCTTTAATCTGTCAGAGAATGTATGAAAATGCTGAAGCGCGAGAATAGTAGTTGGTACAAGCACCGCTACCTGCTTACTGTCATTTACAGCTTTGAAAGCAGCTCTTATGGCAACCTCTGTCTTACCAAAACCCACATCGCCACAAATCAGGCGATCCATAGGATAAGGTTTTTCCATGTCCTCTTTTACATCCGAAGTTGCTTTAACCTGATCAGGTGTATCTTCATAAATAAAAGAAGCTTCCAGTTCATTTTGCAGATAAGTATCGGGAGAAAAACCAAAGCCCTTTTTTGCCTTGCGCTCAGCATAAAGTTTTATCAGGTCTTTGGCAATATCCTTAACCCTGCTTTTGGTTTTCTTTTTAAGGTTGCTCCAGGCGGGTGAACCCAGTCGGTTAAGGGTAGGTTGAGCACCCTCTTTTCCGGTATATTTTGCAATACGGTGCAACGAATGTATGCTGATATATAAAATATCATTCCCTTTGTAAATCAAACGAATGGCTTCCTGAAGCTTTCCGTTAACTTCAATCTTTTCCAATCCGCTGAAAATACCAACACCATGATCAATGTGCGTTATATAATCTCCGGGCTGCAGGTTGTTGAGCTCCTTGAATGTAATGGCTTTTTTTCCGGGAAATTTATCTCTGATGCGGAATCTATGATATCTTTCAAAAATCTGGTGATCGGTATAACATGTAATCTTCTCATCCAAATCAATAAATCCTTCATGAATACTTATGGGGAGTGTATCATGTTTAAAATTACCATTCTGTTTCTTTTCTTCTGAAACAATCTCAAAAATAGAATGAATCCTGTTTACCTGCCTGGGATTATCAGATAAAATCATATTCGAAAAACCTTTATTGGTTTTTTCTATCAGGTTTTTGATAAGAAGCTCAAAGTTTTTATTGAAAGATGGTTGAGGACTGAAATGGAATACAAATTCAGGACTATTTTTTCCGGCAAGAAAGTGCCTGCGGAATTCTATAACTCTGAAATTATTCAATCCTTCAATGAATTTTTCTCCATTCAGGAAAAGATCTTCCGGTGCAGTATGTTTGATGCCTGAATGAAAGTCTGAGAATTTTTCCTCTGCAGAAATAAATGTATTTTGTAATCTTTCCTTGGCAAATAAGGTGTCATCATTCCAAAAAACGGTATGGGTAGGTAAAATGGAGAAGAAATCCTCCTTTTCATACTTTTCAAACATCTGACTTATATCAGGCAGAATAGTAATCTTTTTAAGCTTATCAATTGATATCTGACTCTCGGGATTAAAGGACCTTAAACTCTCCACCTGGTCGCCCATAACTTCAATACGGTAGGGGAAATCATTGGAATAGGAAAATACATCAATTATGCCGCCCCGAAGTGAAAACTGACCAGGTTCAACTACAAAATCCACACGATGAAATCCATATTCAAGCAATAACTCAAGAATAAAATCAACAGAGGTACTTTCTTCCTCATGCAGAGTCAGGGTATTTTTTTTTATAACCTTGCGCGAGACGATTTTCTCCGTAAGTGCATCGGGATATGTAACAACTATAAACTTTCTTTTTTCTGAAGATAATCTGTTAATTACTTCCGAGCGCAGCAATACATTAGCATTATCAATATCGGGGGTTTCGTAAGGTTTTTTGTATGAAGATGGAAACAAAAAGATATTCCTTTTTTCATAGGACAAATTTTTCTCTTCCAGAAGGTTTTCAACATCATTGAAAAAGTATGCTGCTGCTTCGCGTGAAGAGAGAATAAAAACAAATGGATTAGGGACAGAACGATAAACTGCAGAAGCTACAACTGCGGTTGATGAACCCGCCAAACCGCTCAAACGAACAGGTTCAATAAGAGCAGACTTTACCTGCTCACTCAATTCAGTGACTTTAGGAGATAGTTTATACCTGTTTAGAAATTCTGCGAGCTTCACCTGATATTATTCTTTCTGAAAAAACAGGCAAAGATATTCAATCACAGGTTGAATGACAAATGGTAATGCCAATGGTTAATTGTCAGAGGAATTTTCTAAAAAAAACTTGTAAGATTAAAATCCCTCATTATTTTTTAATGGGATTCATTTCAGGCGAATACTTTTGCATTAACTCTTCAACTTTTTCTACCATTGCTTTAGGCCCTATAAATAATGGAGATCGTTGATGCAGTGTTTTAGGTGTAATCTCCATAATCCTGTTAAAACCATCTGAAGCCTTTCCACCTGCCTGTTCTGCAATGTAAGCCACCGGGCAACACTCATAGAGCAACCGAAGCTTACCTTTAGGTCGTTTAGATGTTCCCGGGTACATAAAAATACCGCCCTTTACAAGATTCCTGTGAAAATCTGCAACCATAGAACCTATATATCTGGATGTATAAGGTCTGAGAGTTTCAGGATCCTCTTCCTGGCAATATTTAATATATTTTTTTATACCCTCCGGAAAATAGATATAATTCCCTTCATTAATGGAATAAATATTACATGTTTCAGGATATTTCATATCGGGATGAGACAGGCAAAAGATGCCCACACTCGGATCAAGCGTAAATCCATTTGCACCCTTTCCGGTAGTGTAAACCAGCATGGTTGATGAACCATAAATTACATAACCTGCAGCAACCAGATTTACACCGGGTTGAAGCATATCTTCCAGCTTGCCGGGTCCCACATCTGATTTACGGCGATAAATGGAAAATACAGTACCAATGGATACGTTGGCCTCAATATTACTGCTGCCGTCCAGCGGGTCAATAGCCACAACATACTTGCCAAGGTCTGAAAATTCATTCTGAAACGAAATAATCTTTTCATTTTCTTCCGAAACAATAGCGCAACATTCTCCTCCTCCTTTAAGAGCTTCGATAAAACGTTCATTGGCATAAACGTCGAGTTTTTTCTGCGCCTCCCCCTGAATATTGTCAGTGCCTTCGTAACCCAGTATATCTACCAGGCCGGCAGCATTAATTTCACGGTTTACAATTTTGGCAGCTGTAGCTATATCATTTAATAATCGAGTAAGAGCACCTTTGGCCTGGGGGTACTGGGCCTGTCTCTCTACAATAAATTGTGTGAGTGTTTTGATTCTTTTGTTGGATGTCATAGGGTTTGTTTTGATACCGCAATTACGGTATTTTTTTTTATATATCAAAAAAATATAAATGTAGAATGATTCTAATTTATTACACCGCACTGTGACAATAATAAAATATTTTTTTAACCGATATAAGGGTATTTATCAAATCACCTGTCTAAGTATTTTAGAATAACGGTAAACATGCCATATTAAGGTGCTCGACAAAATCAATAATAAGACACCACGCTTTAGAAATTAGAATCCTTGCAGATATTTTAAAATTCCTTTAATAACAATTGATACAGAGCAATAAAATATGATTGATTTTAAAATGGTTTTAATAATATTCATCATCACAGAGTTTAACTTTTTTTATAAAATATAAATTTATTTGATGTAAACAATTGTATTACAACACCTTAAAGATTAAAAAAAACTAACAATAACTCGAATAACTACTTTTGTTTAACTTTTTATATTTTTCATTGAACATATTTTTCAAATTAACGTTTTTCAGTTGCTCACAAGCCTAAAAATTTACTAACAATTAATTTATTTAAAATTAAAATTATGAAACACGCAAAACGATTGATTAATGAAAACATCATGAAGGCATATGCTTTAATACTTGCCTTTATGTTTATCGGTTTATCATCGAAAGCTGATAATTCAGTTTACGATATTATTTCCGGCAGTCCTGATCACACTATACTTAAAACTGCTATCGACTTAGCGGAATTAGATGGTGTACTT
>SKSE01000067.1 GCA_007118135.1 Bacteroidales bacterium
GCAGGTATTATCAGTTACAGGGAAAAGCTTTGTCAGTATTACCACAAGCATGGAATTGAAATCACACCTGATGAGATTATTGTTACCGCAGGTGCTTCAGAAGCAATTCTCTTTGCTGTTCAAACCTGCCTGAATCCCGGTGACGAGATTATCATTCCTGAACCTTTTTATGCCAATTACAATGGATTTGCCACCAGTGCAGGAGTGAAGGTTAAACCCATAATATCCAAAATTGAAACCGGATTTGCTTTGCCACCCATTTCCGAATTTGAAAAAGCCATAGGGCCCAATACCAAAGCAATTATGGTTTGTAACCCCAACAACCCCACGGGCTATCTTTATTCTGAAGAGGAACTTGAAGTGCTTCGTCAGATTGTTATCAAATATGATCTTTTCCTCTTCGCCGATGAAGTTTACCGGGAGTTTTGCTACGATGGTACTGTGCATCATTCAGTAATGAATCTTGAGGGTATTGAAAACAATGTGGTATTGTTTGATTCAGTTTCCAAACGATACAGTGCTTGTGGAGTGCGTATCGGATGCATGGTTTCACGAAATAAGGAAGTTATGGCCACCGCAATGAAATTTGCCCAGGCACGCTTAAGTCCGCCTTCATTGGGTCAGTTTGCCGCAGAAGCTGCCATGGAAACTCCAGATAGTTATTTTGTTGAAGTAATTGATGAATACCGCAAGCGTCGTGATACTGTTGTGGAGATGATGAATAAAATGAATGGTGTAGTTTGCCCAAACCCGAAAGGAGCATTCTATGTTACTGCGAAGCTTCCCATCGACGATGCCGATAAGTTCTGTCAGTGGCTGCTCGAAGATTTCAACTATAATGACCAAACTGTTATGCTTGCTCCGGCCACAGGTTTTTACTCAACTCCCGGTGCAGGATTAAATGAAGTAAGGATATCATATGTCCTGAATGTGCAAAATTTAAAAAAATCAATGGTATGCATCAAAGAGGCGCTGAAACTTTATCCGGGCAGGACCATTTGATTGAAAAAACATACTTTTAAAAGAAAAGGCTGTTCATTAAGAGCAGCCTTTTTGTTTGTTCTGGCAAATTCAAAAAGTTAATAACTACCAGGTTTTTGTGGATAACTCGCGAAAAACTTCCCCTGTTTTTTGTATATTTTTGAAGATAGATCCTTAATTAAACTTTAATGACTGAATTTACACATTTACACGTACATACAAATTTTTCTATTCTTGACGGCGCTGCCAGGATTGATGTTATGATGAAAAAGGCTGCCGATTCAGGTATGAAAGCATTAGCTATTACTGACCATGGTAATATGTATGGTGTAATGCAATTTACTCAGGCTGCCAAAAAAAACGGAATCAAGCCCATTGTTGGCTGCGAAGTATATGTTACTGACGGAAGCCGACATGATAAAAAAGGTAAGGAAGACCGCAGCGGATATCATCTCATTTTACTTGCAAAAAACAGAAAAGGATATGAAAACCTATCAAGAATGGTTTCAATAGGCTATCTTGAAGGTTTCTATTATACTCCCCGTATCGATAAAGAAATCCTTAAGAAATACAGTGAAGGTATCATTGCCAGTTCTGCATGTTTGGGTGGCGAAATTCCCCAGGCACTCATGAATCATGGTATGAAAAGGGCAGAGGAGATACTTGAAGAATTCCTGTTAATATTTAAGGATGACTTTTACCTTGAGTTGCAACGACACGGATTGGAAGAGCAGGAACCGGTTAATCAACAGCTTCTTCAAATGGCTGAAAAATATAACCTGAAAGTTATTGCCACCAACGATTGTCATTACATTAATGCTGAAGATGCCAAGGCACACGATATTCTTATTTGCCTGCAAACAGGTAAAGACCTTGATGACCCTAACCGCATGCGCTATTCGGGACAGGAATACCTGAAAACTCCTGAAGAAATGGCTGAGTTGTTCAGCGATATTCCCCAGGCTCTATCGAACACACAGGAAATTGTTAACAAGGTTGAAGATTATAATATCATGAGGGAAATTCTTCTCCCCAAATTTCCTCTCCCCGAAGAATTTACCAATGAAGATGATTATCTGGAACATCTTACTTATGCCGGAGCTGAAAGATTCTATGATGAAATAACACCTGAAATTAAGGAACGCCTTGATTTCGAGCTCAAGGTCATCAGAGATATGGGTTTTGCAGGATACTTTCTTATCGTTCAGGATTTTATTAACGAAGCACGCAAAATGGATGTTGCAGTGGGTCCGGGCAGGGGAAGTGCAGCCGGATCAGCTGTAGCATTTTGTACCGGAATTACCAGTATTGACCCCATAAAGTATAATCTGCTGTTTGAGCGTTTTCTTAACCCTGAAAGGATCTCGATGCCTGATATTGATATCGATTTTGATGATGAAGGCAGAGAAAAAGTTTTGCAATATGTAATTGATAAATACGGAAAAAACAGGGTTGCCCAGATAGTTACTTTTGGCACTATGGCTGCCAAATCTTCTATAAGAGATGTGGCCCGGGTATTACGCTTACCTTTACCTGAGGCGGATCGTCTTGCTAAACTGGTTCCCGAGCGACCCGGAACCTCCCTTCAACAGGCTTATAAAGAAATACCGGAACTCTATCAGGCACTTGAAGATTCAAATCCACAGGTGCGTGAGACTTTAAAGTTTGCAAAAGTTCTGGAAGGTTCCAACCGCCAGACAGGTGTACATGCCTGCGGTGTTATCATAGGCCCCACCGATCTTATGGATTGTATTCCTTTAAGCACTCAGAAAGACTCTATTTTGCCTGTTACCCAGTACGATGGTAAGTTTGTTGAATCTGTGGGAATGCTAAAGATGGACTTCCTGGGGCTTAAAACACTTTCCATCATTAAGGAGGCAGTGAAAAACATCAATACACGACATGGAATTGAAA
>SKSE01000101.1 GCA_007118135.1 Bacteroidales bacterium
GCCATCGAAATCTGTTATAGAGCCTGTTGTAGTACCCTGCACCATAACACTGGCTCCTGGCAGGGTTTCTCCTGTGGTCGCATCGACCACTGTACCATTTAGGCGGCCTGTTTGACCATAAGCTGTCAAAGCCATAACCATAAATAGTAGAAAAGATAAGCTGGCAATTTTCTTTACCATGTTGTTAAAAATTTTATTTATTAATAATTAAAAAATAAAGTAATACTAATCAGGCCCACCTATTAATATTAAATAGATGAGCTAATAATTAATCAGACTTTTAACGCTATGACTCCAGACTCCCAATCTTCTGATATTTTTTTGGACTCATAACGTTTTAATCCTGCTAAGAATTGTAAAGGATTAGTTTATTAGTTTCTTTGAGATGTGCAAAGCTATTAAAAAAAAAGTAATATTCTCAAATTTTCAGGCCTGAAAATCATCATTTTAAGGATTTTTTTCACGCAAACGTTTGCGATAACGATTGCATAAATTATTCTATTAACAGACGATCATCCATTCTGAAATATAAAAAAGCTCTTAACTTATTAAAATAATCCTACTTAAAAACGTTTTTTACGTTAGCTTATTTCACACTCAACACATCATCCTTTTTAATATATTGATTTAAAGGCATTTTGCAATTCTTCACTTTTTCATATAACAGAAAGATAAATCAGCCTGTAAACCAAAAGCTACATAGTGCAAAATTTATTGTTAAGCATAATATTTGGGTTATCTGATTTATACATAGATTTTCATTAGCAGCGCAACAAAAAGTATCGAGGAACCTGTGTAATAATACTAACTCCGGAAATTACTAATCATAACCGATACTAAGTAAATTTATAGTATCTCCTGAAGTATTTTTCGTAATTTTAAAGTCTGTTAGCAATCACTGAAAATGCCATAAATCCCAATTAAATGAAACCACATCTTACATCTATAAATGATATTGCAAAGGCTCTCGGTGTATCTGCATCTACCGTTTCGCGAGCTTTGAAAGACCACCCCGATATAAGCGAAGGTACCCGTAATAGAATAAAGGCATTTGCCCAAAAGGTCAATTACCGGCCCAATGCTCTTGCACTTAGTTTAAAGAAACAGGTTTCCAATACTATCGGAATTGTAATACCTGAAATTGTTCACCATTTCTTTTCATCCATCATAAGTGGTATTGAAGATGTGGCCTACAGCAAGGGTTATAGAGTTATGATTTGTCAGTCGAATGAAGACTACAACCGCGAAAAAATGAATGTACAGGCATTACTTGATCACAGAGTTGATGGCCTGCTTGTTTGTATTAGTAAAACAACAGAAGATTTTTCACACTTTCAAGCTGTTTATAACAATCAGATTCCCATGGTTTTTCTTGACCGTGTATGTAAAGAAATAGAAACCGACAGGGTAATTACTGATGATTATAATGGTGCAAGGCTTATTACCTCGCATCTTATTGAAATGGGATGCAAAAAAATACTGCATCTGGGCACCTTACCTCAATTGCTTATTGGACAGGACCGGCAACAGGGATACATTCAGGCACTAAAAGAAAACCAGATTGATTTTGATCCAGAACTTATCATAACCTGCGACACCCCGGGAAAAGTGGATGAAAACAGTGACCGAATTCTGGAAATTGCATCGCGTATTGATGCCATTTTTGCTGTCAATGATTTTACTGCAGTAGCCGTTATGAATCTGTTAAAAAACCATGGGTATGAGATCCCCGGAGATATAGCAATTGCGGGTTTCGGCGATGACCCTATTGCTCCAATAGTTGAACCACCCCTTACCACTGTAGAACAACAAGGTTACCAGATGGGCCAGGAAGCTATGAACTTATTAATTGAAAGCCTGGCAAAGCCTGAAATAACTAAAAAGCCAGAAGTAAAAATTTTTCAGGTTGAATTAAGAAAAAGAAAATCAACACTTAAATATCAACTCTGATGTTATAAGCTCCTGACAATTGGTTACAATACTCCAGCTTTTTTAAATAAAAAAAAATGGGTACGTTTGTATCGGACTTACTATGAAACTTTATCCTTTAAATTCTTAATTTAAAGTCTTAAAAGACCATGAGGGCAATCATTATCTTTTTCATTATAATTACTGTATTTTTTCATAGTGCCATAGCCCAGATAAGCACCGGAGAAGTTCCAGCCGGATTGAAATATGGTATTGACAGCAGTAAATTATCCTCACAGATATACGATTTCACTCCTCCCGAAACTTCGGAACCTGGCGACAAAGGGCCTATGCTTGCAGGGTTCTCAATACCTGTTCACAGCAGATATTCTGAAAATGCAGTCATGTTTGAATTACCTGACAATACAGTTCTATGGCAACTTAAAATTGAAGTACCGGGTGCTCAAAAGTTAGGAGTTGTATTTACCGATTTTTTTATCCCTGAAAACGATAAATTATTTATTTACAATCCTTCAGGTAAACAATATATCGGAGCATTTACGCACAGGAATATCAGAGAACATGGAATATTATCAACGCAGGCTTTACCCGGTTCTGAAATCATTATTGAATATCATTCCATAAACAATCCGTATAAGAATACGCCTGAATTTCTGGTGGAAGAACTAATCTATGTTTTTTCAGATTCAGGGACAGAAAAATCATCAGGTCCATGCAATGTAAATATTAATTGTCCGGAAGGTGATATGTGGCAAAAGCAAAAACGTGGTATTGCAAGGATACTTCTCCGGTCGGGAAACAGCTGGTTTAATTGCAGCGGTTCACTGGTTAACAATACCCTTGAAGATGGAGCTCCCTACTTTCTCACAGCCGACCATTGCGGAGCCAATGCCAGCGCAGATGATTACCTGGTATGGCAATTTTATTTTAACAATGAATATTGGGGCTGCAC
>SKSE01000316.1 GCA_007118135.1 Bacteroidales bacterium
AATACATTCTCAAGAAATTCAAAAACATCATCATTACCTGCACAATAAATATGAGTAATAGGCCAGACACCTCCGGGCGGTACCCCCAGATTTTCTCCTGTACAGGATAATTCCGGATAAGCAGCCAGAGCCGACATCACGTGGGCCGGCATCTCTATCTCAGGCATCACGGTTATATTACGCTCAGCGGCATATGCAACCAAAGCTTTCACCTCTTCCTGGGTATAGTAACCACCGTAGGTAGCATTTTCAGGATCATTAACAAGCGGCCGGGCATTCCAATGTACATCAGACATATCAACACGCCATGCTCCAACCTCGGTAAGTTTAGGGTATTTCTTGATTTCCAGACGCCACCCCTGATCATCTATCAAATGCCAGTGGAATACGTTGAGCTTATGTTTGGCCATCTGGTCAATCAGTTTGTATATGAATTCAATGGGATGAAAATGGCGTGATACATCAAGGTGCAAACCCCTGTATTCAAACCGCGGATAATCAGTAATCTGCAAACCAGGAAGCCTGCCATTAGTGTGGGTGCTGAGCAACTGGTAAACCGTCTGACTTCCATAGAGAATTCCTGCAGGTTTATTGGCAGAAACAACCAAACCGCTCCCGTTTATGTCAATTCTGTAGCCCTCATCTCCAATGGTTTCATCATATATATCATTAATGGAAAAAACAACAGCATTGGATGGATTGGTTTGAGCAAACTCTGTTTGTAATTCAAACCCCAGGTAAGATTGCCATAGCTCTGCAACAATTCCTGAAATCACTTCCAGTTCTGTATCATTATAAACCAGTTTGGTTGCAGGTTTGATTCTAAAACCCGCATCAGTATGGTTCATTTCAACGGGTAAGGGAATCAGGCTGATTTCATGGGTTGAAGTTTTGCAACCTGTAAAAATCATGACTACCAGTAGTGGCAACATCAAAAAATTTTTCCTATTCATAATTTTCAATTTTAAAAGTCCAGGCATAATGACTTGGCATTTCATTATATTTTACAACAGATGTATTGATAATTAAATTTCCATCACGATAACTCCATGGTAGCACTCCATCCCTTCCAAGCAGTGTAATATTTGTTCCCTGCTGCGGACGGTCGATGGGAAGCACAAGCTCCTGCCCGGGCCAGTCAAAACTGGTAACATACAGGTTTCCGTGATTATGTGTATATGCAATATGCTGACGCATTGAAGTGTATAGCCCTTTTAGGCCATTGCCCTGGTCAAGATGGGTATCGGTAAATAGATTTTTTTGGGGCACGATCTGACTTTCCATTGCTGCTGTTTCCCAATACAGATGAATGCGTGCATTTTGTATGGTTTCATAATATTCTATCCGAACAGGATAAAAGCGGTCTTTTTCAAGTGTTATTCTTCCATGAAGCGATGCTTCAGTATCTTCGCGCATAGCCTCTGAATCGGTACCTTCCTGATTGGGCAACCACATATCAAGAACTAAATGATCATCAATATAAAGTTTCATACCGTCATCTACCAGCGTTGAAAACAAATACTCTGCAGTATGATCAGGCTTAATAAATCCGGTCCACTCAACAGTAAAGTGATCTTCTGATATGGGGTCCCCCGGTGAGTTGCGAACCCAATTGAAGTCAATTTCGGGATCTATTCTTTCCAATGTTACCTGGCGTTCTTCTCCGGGTCTTATCCAGGTGGTTGAAGCATAAATGGCTTCTTCATTGGTTCGTATCCATTCGCCCAGTTTCTCGATACGCTCCTGCTGAATCAAAGGTATTTTGCCATCGGCATAGGGCCCCACATTTATGGTTAGTCCACCTCCAAAAGCAACTGTCCTTACAAAGAGTCTTATTAACTCAGCCGGAGATTTATATGCTTCAAGTTTTTCGTTGCGGTTTAAACCGAATGAGCGGCCAATTCCTCTTACTTCAGCCCATGGACGATCAGTTTCCAGGCCACCGGAACTATATTCAGGAGTTATATAACCGATATTGCTGCCACCGCCCCAACGATCATTAACAACAGCATCTTCACCTACCAGGTTGTAATACCATGCAATAAGCTGCCTTGCATGCCAATCCTCAGCAGAATTAAACCATTCACCATCAGCAAAAATCAGATCGGGTTTGTAGGTGCCCACTACTTCCTTAAATTGTGGAATCATGTGTTGTTCCACATAAGTATGAATCTGGTCATGTGGGTCAGTATACCAGCGGTGTAACGGATGGTTCCATTCGGGAAGGGAGTAATAGAGTCCGAACCTGATATCGCGTTCGCGAACTGCCTCGGCCACTTCAGCCACTATATTTCTTTTGGGGCCCACATCCATACTGTTCCAGCCTGGTGCATACTCGCTGGGCCAGAGAGCAAACCCATCATGATGTTTAGAAACCAATATAATGTACTTTGCACCGGCTCTTTCAAATATTTCAGCCCATTCTCTCGCATCGAAAAGCTCAGCTTTCCATAGCGGTGCAAAATCTTCATATTCAAAATCTTCACCCCAGTTATTTTTCATAAAATCAACTCGCTGTTCCTGACCTACCTGTAAACCACGGAGATACCATTCGGCATAGGATTCGGGTCCGCCATAGGATGGAACGGAATAAACACCCCAGTGGATAAATATCCCAAGTTTTGCATCTTTCAACCATTGGGGATAGGGCCGACTGCGGAGAGTTTCCCAACTGTCGTCTAATTCTTGTTGTTGACCATAAGTTTCTGTAATACCTGCACCTGTCATAATTAAAATTGACAGTAACAATCCAAATTTCCGGAAAATTGATTTTTTCATTGCTAATAATGGGTTAATAGGTTATTGAGTTATTGAGTTATTGAGTTATTGAGTTATTGAGTTATTGAGTTATTGGGTTATTGGGTTATTGGGTTATTG
>SKSE01000315.1 GCA_007118135.1 Bacteroidales bacterium
CAGATAAAAATTATCAAGTGACATGATCAGAACCTTCTTGCCTAGAACTTTCAGCTCGATGGCCAGACGGTTAGCTGATGTTGTTTTTCCTGATGAAGTAGGCCCGGAAAGAAAAATCAGCCGGGGTTTAAGCGGATGGCTAACAATATTATCGGCAATACGACCTATTCTTTTGGCCTGGTAGGCTTCTGATATTTTTATAAACTCGGATAATTCTCCATTATCAATAACTTCATTCAACTGGGCTATGCTTTCAATGCCCAGTTGTTTCATAGCTTCTTCCGATTCATCAAATCGCTTCAGGTATTTACTTATTTCAAGTCGTTGAGGCATTACCCTTTCAAAGAAGTCGGGATCGGCAATTAAAATGAAACCCCTTTTAAAACGAAATAACCTGAACCTATCCAGCCTTTCATAATGTTCATTTATATGATTAAAAAACAATTCACCATTGCCGTTAAGATGTGCAAGGTGCATGTTATCTGACAGATCATCAGGTTTCGATTGAAGCAGTTCTATTATATCTGAACGTTGATGATCATCAAAATATCTTAAAATCTTCTCTTTGGGAAGAATTTCCTGCTGAAAGTCCAGATTGGCAAAAATGAGTTTTCTGATCCTGTTTTTAATGGTGTTAACATCATCATCTGTTAAATCATAATCTTTAAAATAACCGTAAACGCCACCAGGAATACTGTATGCAATATAATAATCACGATTTGAAAAAACATCAGAAACAGCCTTGTTAAAAAGCACCAGTAAAGGCTCCATAAGGCTTCGGAAAGCGGTTTTTGAAAAAAGTGTTTCGTTCTTACCTTTAAGTTTTACAGTATCCATTACTTGAGTTTTGAAATTCTATACACAGGATAAGTAAAATTGCTGAAACCGAAAAATGTTTATTCAGGCATTCAGAAATTATCTCATCAAAATTACTGCATATAATGTACCATACTTAAGTGAATTTCGGTATTTATGCAGATATAATATTAAACAAAAGATTATTTTTTTTGACTCTGTATGCTTAACTTTTTCAAATTTTATGTAGGTTTGTCAAACAGAATAAAAAGAGTTCTGAAAGGCTAATTTTTGAACACTAAGCATAAATTCAAATAAAAAATCCGGATCATGACAGATTTATCGACCAGCTACATGGGCTTAACGCTCAGAAATCCAGTGATAGTAGGCAGCTCAGGCTTAACACGTACCGTTGATCAACTCTTGAAAGCCGAAGAAAAAGGAGCTGGCGCTGTAGTTCTCAAATCTCTTTTCGAAGAGCAGATAAAATATGATATTCGAAAGGTTTTTTCCTATGATGATGTACAAAGTGCATACACTGAAGCGGATGATTATATAAGAAATTATTCCCGTGCTCAAACCGTTGATGAATATCTGAAAGTGATAAAAATCGCTAAGGAAAAATTATCTATTCCGGTTATTGCCAGTATAAATTGTGTGAGCGCCGATGAATGGCCTGCTTTTGCCAAAGAAATTGAAAAAGCCGGCGCCGATGCGCTCGAATTGAATGTTTTTGTGTTACCATCAGATATAGATATGCCCGGTGCAGAATATGAAAAGCTTTATTTTGATATTATTGAGAATGTAAAGAAACAGGTTAAGATTCCCATTTCCCTTAAAATATCCTATCATTTTTCAGGACTGGCTGAATTGGTTAAAAAGATTTCATGGTCGGGAGTGAAAGGAATAGTTCTCTTTAATCGTTTCTTTAATCCAGATTTTGATTTGGAGAAATTCAATGTTAAACCCGGTAATCTCTATAGCACTCCGGAAGAAATATCAACATCACTTCGCTGGATTGCTATCCTCTCAGGCCGTGTGCAGTCAGATTTGTGCGCTTCAACCGGTGTGCATGACGGATATGGAGTAGTTAAGCAATTACTGGCGGGTGCTCATGCAGTTCAAATCTGCAGCACTCTCTATAAAAACGGATTCGACCAGATTTCTTTGGTTATCAGTCAGCTACAATCGTGGATGGAAAAAAATAATTATTCCAAAATAGAAGATTTCAGGGGTAAAATGAGCTTTAAAAAATCTGAAAATCCCGCTGTTTATCAAAGGGTTCAGTTTATGAAACATTTTGCCGGAATTGAATAATTCTAAAGTTTGCATAAAAAAACGCTGCTGAGATCTTATCAGACAGCGTTTTTTTAGGGATTTAATGTTCCAAAATCAATTATCAAGTGTACCAAATACCCTTCTTAAAATATCATTAATGCGGGCAATGGGGTCTGTTCTGATTTTTTGTTCCTCATCAGCAATCAGATGAAAAAGACCCTCGAGAGCTTTTCCTGTGGCGTAACCTGCAAGATCAGGGTCAAGAGGATTTAAACTGGGACTAAAATTTGCAACAGGATTATACGCATTTGCGATTTGTGACCAGATAGCAGCAGCACCAACTGTTTGGAGAGCGTCATGTATATCAGGTTTAAATGCTTCATGCAAATTGCTGAATGTTCTGCTATGTAAATACATTGTTGCAGCATTATCAGCACCATTTAATATTTCCCATGCATCATGAATAGTAATACCGGTAATTGCATCAATGAATATGGGTTTGGCCTTCTCCGAAGCCGCCTCAGCACCACGGTTCATAAGAACTATAACTTCTTGAAGAAGGGGTCTTAACAAGACCATGCTACTGTTATTATTAATGTAATTATATGCACCCATTGCATCTTGTGGCCAGGGAATTTTAATATCAGGATTACCAAAATATCCATCATGCCTGTTGGTTTCCAACACAGAACTGTTGGTTCCCACTTTCAATGCTTCCCTAAGGCCATTAGCTACTTCTGCTTCAGTGAGCCCAAGTGGAGGCAGGAGTAGGTTTCCGTCTTCATC
>SKSE01000077.1 GCA_007118135.1 Bacteroidales bacterium
ATGAATCAGCCTAAACCACAACCCATTGAGAATCTTTTTAATATAATGAAAGCGGTGTCAACGGCTGATACGGTTGCGCACTTCGAAGAACTCTACAATACTTGCGAAATCCGCTATGGAGATATGAAAAAACAGCTTGCCGAAGATGTAATTACATTTACAGCCCCTTTGCGCGAGCGAATACTTGAGATTGGTGCCGATGATGCTTATCTTAGCAAGGTTGCACGAATGGGAGCCGAGAAAGCCCGGGAAAGTGCATCAAAAACCGTAAAGGAAGTAAGAGAGATTATCGGGTTTAAGCCTTTCTGAAAAAGAAATATGATTTGAATTGTGATTTAAATAAATTTACCTGTTTGGTTAATAATCATAAAAACACTTTAAGATGAACCCATGGAAAAGTCTTACAGGATTGGCTAGTTGGATCATGCGTATCGCTGTGATGTTGATGATATTTGCGTGGTTCTTTCAAAGTTTCATGAATTTCAATCTCAATAACCCTCATTTTTACATGGCTTCGGCTTTTATTGTATTGGGGATAATGTTGTTTGCGGGAGGATTTTTAAGTAAACACACACTAACTGTAATATCAGCACTGGGTTTATTATTTTTATCGGCCTTACAGGCATATTGGAGCTTTAATGGAATAACAGGAGTATTTGCGCAATGGCTCCTGATGGGTTCTGTTTCATTGTATTTTGTAACTAACGGAAATAGGTAGTTAATGCAGAAAAATATTTTAACCGCAAAGGAGAAGGAAAAGGTAGTGCTGGTTGGGGTAATAATGGGCCGACAGAGCGATGACGTTGTCAAGGAATATCTTGACGAACTGGAATTTCTTGTGGATACTGCCGGTGGAATTACCCTGAAGCGGTTTACCCAAAAGCTCGACCGGCCCGACAAAGCAACCTTTATCGGGAAAGGAAAACTGGAAGAAGTAAGCGAGTATATAAAGGAGAATGAAGTTGATATACTGGTTTTTGATGATGAACTTTCACCATCGCAGCAAAGAAACATTGAACGGGCTGTGAAATGTCGTGTGCTTGATCGAAGCAATCTTATCCTTGATATTTTTGCACTGCGCGCCCGCAGTGCTCATGCACGAACCCAGGTAGAACTGGCCCAGTACCAGTATTTGCTGCCCCGGCTGGCCGGTATGTGGACTCACCTCGAACGGCAAAAGGGTGGTATTGGTCTGAAAGGGCCCGGTGAAAGGGAAATTGAAACCGACCGTCGGATTGTACGCGACAGAATTGCTTTACTAAAAAAGAAACTTGAGCAAATTGACAAGCAAAAAGCAACCCAGCGTTCCAATAGAGGAAGCCTCGTTAGGGTGGCGCTTGTAGGCTATACCAACGTGGGTAAATCAACCATCATGAATCTGCTCAGTAAGTCAGAAGTTTTTGCTGAGGATAAACTTTTTGCAACCCTTGATACCACAGTTAGAAAAGTAGTTATTGAGACCTTACCTTTCCTGCTTTCAGATACGGTAGGTTTCATCAGGAAGCTTCCACACCATCTTATAGAGTCATTTAAATCAACCCTTGATGAAGTGAGAGAAGCAGATATTTTGCTGCATGTGGTGGATATCTCTCATCCTAATTTTGACGAACAGATAGAAGTCGTAAAAGAAACCCTTAATGAGATTATTGGTGCTGAAGAACCGAAGGAAAACATTATGGTTTTCAATAAAATTGACAATTATTCATTTGTTCCCAAAGATGAAGACGATCTTACTCCTTCAACTAAAGAAAATACCACCCTGGATGAACTGAAACAAACCTGGATGGCCCGGGAAAATGCACCATGCATCTTTATTTCAGCAAAAGAAAAAGAAAATATTGACGATTTCAGAAGAACTCTTTATGAACATGTATTAAGAATCCATAAAGAAAGATATCCCTACGATACACCAGCATACAATCCCTGGGATTTTGATGATCAAAACCAGCAGGATGATCTTTAAACCGAATTTCTAAATGTGGTTGTAAATAAAACAAAATACAAAATACAGGAGATATTATCATTCCCATTATTGGGGTTACAATATCTTATTTCATTTTTACCTCTTGCCCTGTTATATAAATTTTCAGCTGTTTTAAGCTGGTTGTTTTATTATGTTTTTCATTACCGCAGACAAATTGTAAGGAAAAACCTCGTGATTTCTTTTCCTGAAAAAACCATAGATGAAATCATTAATATTGAAAAGCGCTTCTTCCGGAACCTTACTGATGTACTTGTGGAAGTAATTAAGCTTAAAACCATTTCAAGTTTACAACTTAAGAAAAGGTGCTTTTATACACCGGAATCTATTGCTTTGCTTAATCAATACCATAAAGAGGGGAAAAGCATAATGATAGTAATGGCTCATATGGGCAACTGGGAATGGGCAGGTGCATCATATCCTTTGTGGAATAAGCACCAGATTATTACGGCTTACCGACCCTTGCGCAACAAGATTTATGATAAATACATTCTGAAAATGCGGCGCAGAACAGGAAATATTATTATCCCAATGAATAGTATCCCCATTGAAATGATAAAAAGAAGACGGGAAACTATTGGCACGGCCTTGATTGCTGATCAAACTCCGCGGGTTGATAATGCTTTCTGGGTAAGATTTTTAAACCAGAATACTCCTGTTTACAAAGGCACAGAAGTTCTGTCAAAAAAATTCAACACACCTTTATTATGGGGATGTGTGAAAAGAGTTAAAAGAGGTTATTACCACATAGATTTACAGCTGGTTACTGATAACCCCTTATCTTATAAAGAGGATGGAATGTTAACAGCACTTCATGCATCTTATCTTGAGATGGATATTAAAGCACAACCGGATTCCTGGCTATGGTCGCACCGCAGATGGAAACACAAATTACCTGAAAATGAAAGGGTAGTTTCTATTGGCAATATCACCGTTCAATCCTGAATCTTTCACCAATAGCCAAAAGATTTAACCGACCATTCTCGTCTCTGTCGTGTTCAACATTTAGAGGAGTACCTGTTAATTGGCTAAGGCCAGCCAATCCAGCACCTGCCAGATCCCAAATTCCCGTGCGGCGATTTGAGATTTCATTTTGCACATTTTCAATATTCACTCCTGTGGTTCTCTCAATGCCTGAATAGGCAAGGCTGGCAAGAGTTGTGTGATCAGACTGCCGTGAAGTAGCAGGAGTTTCTTCATCTTCATCAACTATCCTGTTCAGATTGGCAAAGGATACCCACTTAAACTCTTCTCTTTGATCGATGGTTTCAGGTTTATGGCTTGTTATAAGTGCTGTTGTGCGGCGTGGTCCAATTCCTTCTATATCGAGTGGTTCGGGCATGGCATGCCTGCTGAATGCCTGAATAGGCCTTACTGTTTCCCGGGGTGTAGTATGAGCCGATGGAGATTCAGGAATAACCTGTTCAACAGACGGTTCTTTGATATCTTCAGTTGGCATGGTTTCCTCTTCGGATACTGCAATTTCATCAGTAGCAGGAAGGGTTTGGGCAATGTCAGGAGTATCGTCAAGGCGGGGCATCATAAAGAAAATCCCTGCAAGGAAAGCAATTATGGCAGCAGCAACAGCAAAACGCTGAATTACGGGCATAAAGGCTCCCAACGGATATCTTTTGAGACCGGATTTTCCGGCGAAAATAATTCCTTTGTCCGGTTGAAGGCGGACCTTGCTGAATAAAGCAAAATCTTTTTGCAATGCAGGATCTTTTGCAACAGCAGCAAGCAATGATGATGAAGACTTTTCATCAAGATCGCCTTCAAAGTAGGCAATCATTTGCTTGTCGAGAGAATAACTTTCGGGACTGGCATTTTCCGGCTTTTTGATATCATCTTTGCTGGGCATACTCATTTTTACATCATCGGGTAAAAAAAACAGTTCAAAAGATTCAAACTCTTCTCTCAGTTCAGGATGCTGTGCGAGAAAATCCATAAGCTCCTGTACCTGTTTTTCTGTAAGGTTTCCCTCATAAAAATCCAGGAAATAAGCTTCATAATTTTCTCTGGTAATATTCATTGTTATGTAAGTTTATGGTGTTGTTCAATACTTTTTTCTCAACCTTATTTTTAATCTTGCCTAAACCACCAGGTCCATACTTCCTATGTAGTTTTTCAAAAACATGCGCGCCCTGTAGATGTAAACCTTAACCTGCGATTCATTCAGCCCTGTAATTCCACCTATCTCCTGGTATGAATATCCCTCATAATCGCGCAACATAATTACATGTCGTTGTATTTCCGGTAGTTTTTTTATAGCTTCATTCAATATCTCTTTAAGATCGGAGTATGCATGATTAACTGTGTGGATATTAATGGCTGCATCATCAAGTTCAGTTTGTTTTTTATCCTTTCTTATGCTGTCAATCATGGTGTGGTAGGCTGTTGTGAAAAGATATGATTTAGCTTTGGCGAATGCTATTTCACCTGCTTTGACCCACATCTTTTCAAAGCTGTCCTGCACAATGTCCCGGGCTTTCTCTTCATCTCTTATATTTTTAAGAATGAAGCGATAAACCCCATCGGCATGTTCATCCACACATTGATTGTACTCTTTGGCCGTCATGTAATCCCGAATGTAAATTTCTGTTTTTTGCTCATTTGACGAAGTATGATCACATAAAGTTACACACGAAACAAAAATAATGGGGAAAAAAGGCAAAAAAAAGTGATTTCCAGGATTTTACTTCCATTCCAGACTTTCTATCATGATACGAATATCTTCTGACAGGAACCTGATAACCGGTGCAAGCGAATCGTTGTTGGGAGTAACATTAAAATAAAGCGAACCGCGCAGATAATGATGTGTACTGTCGGTCATAAAAAACTGCATGGGAGAAGCGGCTTCGCGCCCACGGATTTCATAAAGAATACCATGAACATTGGCTTCGTCATTGGTGTACATGGTTTCATTAAAACCGGTTGCTTTAGGAATATGGCGGTTTATGAAATTCCTTCCGTCTTCAATGTATTCAAAAAGCTGATCCTCGTTAGCTATAGTTTTATAGCTGAGATGAAGTGATGCCTTGAAGTCGGGGAAATAAACATCAGCCCAGTAGGGCTCGGCATTGGGTCTGTTATCGGGTATTACCTGCGCATAAACCGGATAGATGAAGCTATAAGGAAATACCGTATCAAAAGTTCTGTAATCTTTTTCAGGTAATTCAATTCGGAAATAACCCCGTGGGAGAGGAGCACCCGACTGATCGCACCCGGTTATAAACAATAGAAGAATTATGGTGATAAAGATGGAAATATTTCGGAGAAATGTCATTTTTTGGAAATAAGTTTATGTAACTGATACGGATTTTTAGAGTTTTTATTTTGCGCAGCCGGTGAGTTGATTTAAGTTATTTTTCATTTTGTGGCTGGCTCAATTTAACCTTAACCCTTTTAATCCTGCGGTTATCAACGGCATCTACTATTAAATCAAAATCATCGAATGTAATTTTTTCTCCTTTAAAAGGAAGGTCTTTTTTAATTTCAAGAATAAGACCTGCAAGCGTATCCGCTTCTCCCTTGAGTTCATTGAAAACATTATAATCAATACCAGTTATTTTACAAAAATCTTTAAGGAGTGTTTTACCTTCAAATACGTAGTTTAGCTGGTCTACCTGTGAATAAATCGTTTCTTCAATATCAAACTCATCATTAATTTCACCGACAATTTCTTCCACAATATCTTCAAGGGTTACAATACCGGAAGTACCGCCATATTCATCAACCACAACAGCCATGTGAATTTTCTTCTCCTGAAACTCTTTAAGGAGGTCATTGATTTTTTTGCTTTCAGGTACGAAAAAACAATTACGAATTAAATTTTGCCATGCGAAATCTTCTTCAGCATCAAGGTGTGGAAGCAGATCTTTGATATATAAAATTCCAATTACATTATCGAAACTTTCCCTATATACAGGAATACGGCTGTATCCCGCCTCTACAATTACTTTTATAAGGTCTTTAAAAGGTGTTTTTTCGGCAACAGCCACAACATCAACCCGGCTTTTCATGATTTCGCGCGCATAAATGTTGCTGAACTGAACAATCCCATAAAGAAGTTGCTTGTCTTCTTCGGTTCCTTTTTCTTCGTGTGTGATGTCAATGGCATGAGAAAGTTCATTGGCACTAAGGCCCGATCGTCTAACTGCTATTCGCTTATCAATAAAGTTGGTTGATTTTACCAGTAGAGAGCTCAATGGATAAAAAAACTGCCTGAGGGCAGTCATGGGTGTTGCCATCATAAGGGCAAATTTTACAATATTCTGTGTGGCGTAAACCTTTGGTAATACTTCGGCAAACAGTAAAAGCAGAAATGTAACAACAATTACCTGAACAATAAATCCCAGGATCAGGTAAGCTTCAAAATTGAATATAATTCGGGTAATAAAAGTTGATAGAATGATAACAGCAATGTTTGCTACATTGTTGGTTATCAATATGGTAGCCAGGAGCCGTTTGGGTCTTTCGAGCAGGTGAATAATTTTGCGCGCATTTTGACTGGGATTTTCCTTTAAATCATCAAGATCAGAAGGTTTTAGTGAAAAAAAGGCTACTTCAGACCCTGATACCAGGGCTGAAAAAACCAGCAAAAGAAACATAATGATAAGGCCTGCGAATGCTTCCGCGTTGAAGGTATTAAAAAATGACAGAATTAGAGAAATAAGACACGAATAAGGCTCAGGTGAATCTTCCAATGTTTTTAATCCTTTGATTATATTGCAAAAGTAATACAAAAATGCTCACAAAATCAAATTTTTGAAGTATTGAAACCTTACTCACAAAAGGTATATTACTGGTTAGTAAACCCATGGAACATTCCAGTAAAATTTCCTATCTTTACTAACTCTTTTCCACGGCCGGATTTTAATTGGAGAAAGCCTGAATCTGTGCCGGCGCAAGTATAAACTAAACCCAACTATATGAAGAAAGTTGTCAGCTTTGCTGCTACACCTCAGAACCTTCTCAAAATTACTGCCATAGATAAGGCCTTTAAAAAATACCGTAAAGAAGTAAAGCATATCATTTGTCATGCAGGTAATGAAGAAGATGAAAAGACCTCACTCTCTTCATTTGAAGATCTTGATTTTCCACGAACCAATCATTACATCTCTGTGGGTTTTGGAAGTCATGCTGCTCAAACTGCACGTACCATGCTTGAGGTGGAAAAGGTATTTCTTGAAGAAAAACCTGACCTGGTTATTTTGTCGGGTCATCAGGATGCCACTTTGGCCTGTGGTATTACTGCTTCTAAAATGCAGATTCCTATTGCCCACATTGATGCTGGTTTGCGCAGTTATGACAAATATAACCCTGAGGAGATAAACAGGATACTTACCGATGTTCTATGCGAGTATCATTTTGTGAGTGAACACAGCGCTATGAAAAACCTTCGCGACGAAGGCGAAAACTCTGATAACATTTTCTTTACAGGAAATACGCTTGTAGATGTGCTCGAATTGTATTGGTCGGATATGGAAGAATCAGATGTGCTGAAAACCTTGAAACTGGGAGAAGAAAATTATGTACTTGCAACTTTTCATCACAGGGAAAATCTTGAAAAGAAACAAAATCTTTCTGAGATTACTGAAATGATTAAACGGCTGGGCAAGAATTGTAAAGTAGTTTGGCTTTTGCCCGGGTATGCCCATAAAAAACTCCTGAAAAAAGAACTTGATAAAGAGCTTTCACCCGGGGTTCTTTTATCGGCTCCTTTACCTTACATTGACTTCCTTGCCCTTATGTATAATGCCGAAGTTGTTATAACCGACAGCGAAGGTATTCAGGAAGAAACCACTTACCTGGGAGCACAATGTATTACCGTAAGAAAATATACCGAACGCATCGTTACCCTCGATGTGGGTACCAATCAGCTTGTGGGTTTTGATTTTGAAAAAGCCGAAAAACTTGCAGTTGATGTACTGAAAGGTATTCTGAAACCAGGTCGTATTCCTGAAATGTGGGATGGCAAGGCTGCCAGAAGAATAGTGGATGTCCTGATTGACGAAATGGACTAAATCAAAACGGGCCTGACTAGTTTCAAGGCTCGTTTTTTATCCCTCAAAATTGGTTATTACAGGGGTTAGTTCAAAATCAAACTTCGGATATTCAAACAGCGATGGCCTGAGTTCGGTTTCACCAATACTGTAGCCCCATATAGAGGTATATTCTTTTTTATCTTCACCCATTTCTTCGATCTGTTCCAGGTATGCTGCAATGGATTTGGATTCAACAATCACAAATTTTCCAAGCTTTTCTATTATCGGGCTATGGGTGCGGGTATGATCATGGTCAAACTCCAGTATCCTGCGCCCGCTTCGGGTAATGCCAATGACCCGATAAGTCATGCTTTTTCCGACACCTGGCAGATTGAGCACATTACGATCGGTAGCAATAAAGGGTAAATTGGCTTTTTTGCGTAAGCCATTAATATGTTCGGTCATTTTTTCAGCCGTTTGAGGATAATCTTTAACCTCATCAAGATATTGCTCCGGAATTTTGCCGATGATTTTTTCCTCCATTTGCTCCTGCACTGCCCGTGCATTGGTGGCAAACTTCGAACTGTTTTCCATGTATCCCTTAACAGAGAAAGTATAATACGGCATAACACCGATATCATTCAAATCCTTGCGCAGTTTTGCTGTATGTCCGCGACGTGATGATGGTGCTGTGAATACCAGTTGGTTGGCAACCATCCAACCTGCCTTGGTAATCCTTTCGATACCCAGTTTTGCTTCGGGTGTAATTTCCATAGGCGATTGGAAGTGTGTTTGCACAACAAACTCCTTAATTCCTATTTTCGATGCTTTTTCTTTAAAGGAAGCCAGAACCTCCATTAGTTTCTCTGTGATTCGCATGGGGAGGTACACAGGTAGACGGGTTCCCAATCTTACCCTAAGTATTTCGGCATATTTTTCATCAACTGGTCGGTTTTTATTGGCTTCCTTTTTTCGCAAGGCCATTTCATAAACGGCATTGAGAATTTTTTCAAGCGAAGCATCCGAGCTCATAAGTGCATCGCCACCGGTAATAAGCACATCACGTAATCTTGAATCCTCTTCCCAGTATTTCATAATCTGCCTGAGTTTGTCATCCCAGGTTTCTTTGGGTTTCAGTTTGTCGAGGTCAAAGTTTAGATTTCCACGCTGGAAATCGTACATACGCTGGCAGGAAGCACACAGTCCGGCGCATGCCCGCCCCATGGTGTCGGGAATGAGAATAGCGACTTCGGGGTAGCGGCGATGCACGTTGTGATGTGTGGGTAGTATCCATCCTGCAGCATTGGGCTTGCCCGGTTTTACGATATCTTCCTTTTCCCAGGCCACAATATGACCAAACTCGTCAACCAATTGCCGGGAATAAATTATATAATATCTTATTGCCAAATCAGCACCTTTGGCGAAATCAGGCTCATTAACGTTTAGCAGTGAAACATAATATGGATTGATAAAGAAGGGTATACCTCTTTTCTTTGCTTTGTGCAAAACATCCATGGTTTCTTCGTTGAGTGAATTGTCAAGAAGTTCGTTAAGAAGATCGGGGTCGCGCACAGCAAAACGGAGATGGAAAATATGATCATCCCACCATTGATTTACCGTTGTAATTTTTTCTTCCCATGTAAGGTTGTGTGCAAATTTAAACCTTGGGCTTTTTATTTCTCCTGAGTCTATTTTCCTGGCCAATACCTCAATGATCCTTGCTTTATTCTTTTTACGAATCTCAATGATTTTTGGATCCATTCCACCGGGGTGTCGCTGCATCCATTCCAGAATGGTTTCACGAGAAAGGGCTTTGTAAAGTTCATTTCCGCTGAATTGCCTGAAAAGATGGGTCATATCGCGGAAAAAATTACTTTGTGCCCCGCCAATACCTTTACATGTGGCCAGCCAAAGCATTTTAAAGGGCTCTGATACAGCTTTCTTTCCTCTGAGGTTCAGATCATCAACGCTGATGCCTGCATGATCAAGGTAATCGAGCAGACGAATCGCAGCATAGTCCTGCCATGATAGCTTTTCCATTGCCTTACGCCCCTTAATTTCATTTTTGTAAAAAGCATAGGTATGAGGATGTATTTCCATATATTCCATTACCCACAGTCGAATTCCAATTCTGACTTCTTCCAGGGTTTCAGAACTCAGAAGAATCTTTTTAAGTCTTGGATTCTCTTTTAACAGCCTGTTAAGCTGTTTTTCTGCCGTAGGAGATATGGGTGTTTTATCAAGGATTTTTAAGGGTTTTTCTATGAGTGTTTCAATCATAATAAAGAAAAAATTTGTGTTTTGATAAAATGGGTATTGTTTTTCTCCTGAATGAAATGGTTCAATGCCTAATTTTTTTAGATCATCCGGACCAGACAGGAATCAATGCAGGAGAAAGCCTGACTATATTGTGGCTAAAAGGCTAATGCACTGCAAAGATACGAAATTCGGGTCAATAACAGAAACTCAGACCCTGTTATGTATACTACGTATTACACACATTATTGAGTCAGAGTGTATAATAAACAGGATGTTGCATTCTGTTTTACTGATTTGGTGGTTTGTTTCGTTTCAGCTTTTTTAACAAAGGCTTTAGGGTTTCCCGGGCTTCATTGTCATATGCGAGCACAGCAAATGCAAACACTATGAGTAAAACTGCACTTATCACCCAATTTACAATACGTGTAATATCCGGAATGATGCTATGCA
>SKSE01000226.1 GCA_007118135.1 Bacteroidales bacterium
ATTGCCCTAACTTCCAACTCATTATATTTATCTGAAATAAGTTTGGAAAACCATTCCCAAACTGCCCCAAGTGAGTTGTTTTTTAATCCTTTCATATTTTTAAAGCGCGTCAGTAAAAATTAGGTTTATACTCCCTGTTCTGAACTCTTTAACTTTTTAATTTTTGCTCATGATAAAATAAGTAATTTAGATATTCATCAATATTTGTTTATTATCGGGCTTCAGTTCATTTGGCAAAAAGTTTTTCAGTTTAAGCAAAGATGCCATTGATTTTTTTCATGCAGTTTAATATATATCGGGATAAATCAGGTAGGCCCTTCTCATCTCAATAAAGTCATCAATTCCTTCCTGCCATGTACTTCTGATTTCTTCCTCGGTTTTACCTTCCATTATCTGTTTTCTTAATTTAGAGTTACCTGCCAGGCGGTCGAAGGAGCCATTAAAGAAATTGTTTTTATCGGGAAAATAATTAAATGCATGCAACAGATGTTTAAGATCAATTTTGGATAACTCCATCAGTTTTTGTGAATCTTGTGTTCTCAAATCCATCCCATAACAAAGATTCCCTTCCTGAGGAGGGTATACAGATTCTCTGCGGCTTTGGGGAGTAAATGAAAATGGGAATTCAACTGCCGGAAGATCAGGATGACCATAAACCTGAAACGGAAAATCGGTTCCCCTGCCAATACTTAATGTAGTACCCTCGAAAAGACATAAGCCAGGATAAAGCATAATGCTTGTCATATTGGGAAGATTGGGCGATGGTGCAACCGGTAATTTATACCACATTTGCCGTTGATAGTTTTTTACAGGCACTATGTGCAATTCGCATTTCAGTCCGTCGCCAAGCCAGCCCTGTCCGTTAACCATTTGCGCATATTCAGCCACCGTCATTCCGTGTACAGTGGGAATAGGGTGTAAACCCACAAATGTTGAGTATTCCTTCTCAAGGATGGGCCCGTCAACAAAATGTCCGTTGGGATTGGGCCGGTCGAGTATGAGCATGGGAACTTGCTGCCGGGCTGCCTCCTCCATTACATAGCTCATGGTAGAAATGTATGTGTAAAATCGTGTTCCGACATCCTGGATATCGAAAATGATAAGGTCAAGATCTTTTATGTCGTTGGGATCTGGTCGTCGGGTTGCACCATAAAGACTCACTACAGAAACACCCGTTACAGGATCAATGCCACTTTCTATAAGCTGTCCGTCAGCAGCTTCTCCCCGAAAACCATGCTCAGGACTAAACACCCGTAAAAGGTTAAAACCCGAGGCCAGCAAAGTATCCACAAGGTGTACATCGCCAATGAGTGAACTGTGATTGCCTACCAGTGCAATTGCTTTTCCCTCAAGAGACGGAAAATATTCGTGCGTTTGCCATGCTCCGGGTATAATCTCATAATTTTCAGCGAATGAAGGCTGCTTTGCTTCGTCATCGTTATTTATCTCAACAGCCATTGAGCAGGAAAGCTTGCTGAATAAAAAAATGATAAAAACTAACCAATTTCGGATCATAAGGTTAAGGTTTTTGTAAAAATACCAATCAGAATCCAAATTGAATTCCCTGTGCAAGTGGCAGTTCGGTGCTGTAATTGATAGTGTTGGTTTGTCTTCGCATATAGCTTTTCCATGAATCAGAACCCGACTCGCGGCCGCCACCTGTATCTTTCTCGCCACCAAATGCACCGCCAATTTCGGCACCGGAGGTACCAATATTTACATTGGCAATACCACAATCGGAACCAGTTTCGGACAGGAACAGCTCAGCTTCCCTTATATTTTCTGTGAAAATGGAAGAAGACAGCCCTTGTGGCACACCATTATTCAAAGCAATGGCTTCTTCAATGGTTTTGTATTTTATGATGTAAAGTATGGGGGCAAAAGTTTCTTCCTGTACAATTTCATAGTGGTTTTCTGCTTCCACCAAAGCAGGAACCACATAATGACAGAATGAACGGTTTTCGCAATCGTAGGATGTTCCACCAAACAAGACTTTTCCACCTTCTTCTTTTACCTTTTTAATTGCATTTACAAAATCTTCAACTGCATTCTCCGAGATGAGTGGCCCCACCAAAGTATCCTTATCCAGTGGATTTCCGATTTTCTTTGAAACACTTTCATAGGCGATTTTAAGCTTTTCAACCACCTGGTTATAAATGCTTTCGTGAACAATTATTCGTCGGGTGGATGTGCACCGCTGGCCAGCAGTACCCACTGCACCAAATACTACTGATTTGATAGCCATTTCCAGATTGGCACTGGGAGCAATGATTACAGCATTGTTACCACCCAGTTCAAGTATTGACCTGCCCAGGCGGGCACCAATAATACCCGATAGTTTTTTACCCACAGCTGTGGATCCCGTTATGGAAAACAGTGGAATCCGCTTATCAGCAACAAAATTATCACCCAAGACCGATGAACCGGCAACAATCAGATTGAAAACACCTTCGGGAACATTATTCTCTTTAAGTACATCAGCAATAATTTTTTGTGTGGCAATGGCAGTAAGTGGTGTTTTAGAACTGGGTTTCCACACCACTACATCACCACAAACGGCCGCCACCATAGCATTCCATGCCCAAACTGCCACCGGAAAGTTAAATGATGTAATTAATCCCACAATACCCAAAGGTTGATATTGATCATACATGCGATGTTGTTTGCGTTCTGAATGCATGGTAAAACCATTGAGCAGACGACTCTGGCCAACTGCAAAATCACATATATCTATCATCTCCTGAACCTCGCCCAGTCCTTCTTGATATATTTTGCCCATTTCAAGCGTTACCAGGTA
>SKSE01000219.1 GCA_007118135.1 Bacteroidales bacterium
GGAGAATATCGGATTCGAACCGATGACCTCTTGGCTGCCAGCCAAGCGCTCTAGCCAACTGAGCTAATTCCCCTTTTTTGTGGTTTGCAAAATTAGCAGCTTTTATTAATTTGGCAAAAAATTTTTCTGCTTTTACCTATTTTGTTGAAATGCCTTGAAAACAGCAATCTAAACAGCTGGATTATGAAAAGATTATTTGTTGCCATTAAAATACAACCTGAAGATCAGCTTAGCTCTGCTTATCAAAAAATCAAAGATGATCTACATGCTGACCATATCAAATGGGTAAATGAGAACAATCTGCACATTACCCTAAAATTCCTGGGCGATACGCCTGATAAAGATGTTTTTCTGATTATCCAAAACCTGGGAAAATCACTGGAAGGCACAAAAAGTTTCCTTTTTCGCATTGAAGGTTTCGGCTATTTTGGAAATTCGCGCTTTCCGAGGGTTTTGTGGTTTGGTATTGAAGATGACGGACAGCTGCAACTACTTTACTCACAAATCAATAATGGTCTGGAAGGTTTCGGAACTCCTGAAAAAAGCGATATTTTTAAACCTCATCTTACATTAGGCCGGGTTAAAGAGTTTAGAAACATGAACAAGCTTTTTGAGCTGGAAGCAGAATTTGCCGGAAAAACATTCCAAACTGCCACGGTAGGTGAAATTATTCTGTATGAAAGTTTTTTGAAGCCCACCGGCCCGGTTTACAAGTTTGTAGAAAAATTTGAACTCACTTAAGATATGGTTTATGATGAACGAATCGATTCAATCGCTATTTAGGTCCATCCTGGAAAAACACACCGGCCAACCTGAAAAAATCGAAAAATTCTTTTCACTCTCCGGAGGCTCTATCAATAATGCTTTACGGGTAAAAACCGGCAGCGGAAACTGGTTTGCCAAATATAATTCGGCAGACAGGTATCCGAGAATGTTTAAAAAAGAAGCGTTGGGACTTGATTTGCTTCATAAAGCAGGAGAGGTGTACACCCCTTCAGTTATTGGCTGTGATAGTGCACATGGACAAAGTATGCTGGTGTTGGAATATGTGGAGAGTGCGCGCGAAAACGCTACCTACTGGCACGATTTCGGAACCTCGCTGGCCCGCCTGCATAAGCACATCGGTGAGCGTTTTGGTCTTAACCACGATAATTATATCGGCAGTCTTGAGCAATTCAATGATTTTCATGACCGCTGGATTGATTTCTTTGTAAATCAACGCCTTGAAATTCAGATTAAGATGGCCCGGAATCAGGGTTTAATAGACAACAGCACAGTAAAACGATTTGAAAAATTGTATCACCACCTTTCTGATTTTTTTCCCGAAGAAAAACCTTCACTGATCCACGGCGACCTGTGGAGCGGAAATTACATGACCAACAACAGGGGAGAAGCCTGTATTATTGACCCCGCGGTTTATTACGGTCACCGGTTGATGGATATTGGCATGTCGAAATTATTTGGCGGATTTGCACCTCAATTTTATGAGTCTTACAATAATGAATTTCCCATGGAGAATAACTGGCGGCAAGCCGTAGAAATTGCCAACCTTTATCCGCTTATGGTACACGTAAATTTATTTGGTGGTGGTTACCTGGGCGGAGTTATGGAAGTATTGAAGAGGGTATAGATGGTTGATAGGTCATAAATCCATCAACTACTTACAAACCATCTTTCCACATTTCCCTGAAAGTTTTATTCTGTATAACCGGCAAATCGCGGCGGTTGCCCCATGTTTTCTTAAATACTTTTTTCAGGAAGAAGTTTTTAATGCCGGCTCCGGGGAAGGTCATGTATTTGGGTTTCAGCATGGCCATCTTCCAAATGCGCATACCCCAGTTTTCAATGGGTGGAACAAGTTTATTTTTTACAGAATAGTTACGGTTCTGCAGCAACTGAAAATGAAGATCAATATTTACCGGGCAAACTTCGGTGCATTTGCCGCACAGAGATGAAGCATAACTCAGATGTTTGTAATGCATCATCGAGCGCAGATGTGGGGTAATAACCGCCCCGATGGGGCCAGAATAAACACTTCCGTATGTATGTCCGCCCACATTACGATAAATAGGGCAACCATTCAAACAGGCACCGCAGCGTATACAGGAAAGTGTCCGTCGTTGCGGTATCTGTGAAAGCAATTTACTGCGTCCATTGTCCAACAGAACCACATACATCTCTTCAGGGCCATCCACTTCATCTTTTTGCCTGGGCCCGTTGATAAGGGTATTATAAGCTGTGATATTCTGACCTGTTCCAAAAGTTGCCAGCAAGGGCCAGAAAAGATGCAGGTCATCAATGCTTTCAATTGCTCTTTCAATACCTGCTACTACAATATGTATGCGAGGCAGTGAAGCTGATAATACACCATTTCCTTCATTTTCGGTGAGTGCCACGCTGCCGGTTCCCGATACCAGGAAATTGGCCCCGGTAATTCCAGCTGTGGCATTTAGAAATTTTTTCCGTAGAGTTTTTCTTACAAACTTTGTAATCTCTGTAGGTGTGCTTTCCTGATCCAGCCCAAATTTTTCATGAAAAATACCCGCGATGTCTCCGGCAGATTTATGCATAACCGGCGTAATAATGTGATAAGGCTTATCGTCTGAAATCTGAACAATGTATTCCCCCAGATCGGTCTCAACACATTCTATCCCCTGGTGTGCCAGAAAATGGTTAATTTCCAGTTCCTCTGTAACCATGGATTTAGATTTGACTACGAGTTTAACGTCATTTTTCTTAAGTATATCAATTATGGCCAGATTAGCTTCCTGGGCATCGCGAGCCCAGATTACCTTACCTCCACGGCGAATAAAATTCTGTTCAAACTCCTTTAAAACATTTTCAAGATTTTCTATAACCCTGTATTTTTTCAATGCAACCTGCCTGCGTACCAGGTCCAGTTTTTTATATTGTTTCTTTCCCCTTGCTACGGCATCATCATACTTCCCTATATTGTAAGCAATGGTTTTACGATGTTGAAGGTCAAAGGATTTTACTCCGGATTCTTTAATAAATTTTTGATATACTTCTGACATGATAAAGAAACTTTTTTATGGGAAAGTTATTGGGAGCACGCAATTTTATTTACTCTTTTCTGATGTCTTCCGCCTTCAAAAGAAGCATCGAGGAATGCATCAACGATGTCAAAACCTTGTTTTGCAGTCAAAAACCTGCCCGGCAGAGCAAGCACATTGGCATCATTATGACTGCGGGCCAGGGAAGCAATTTCAGGAATCCAACACAATGCGCAGCGTATGTGCTGATGCTTGTTGGCTGTAATATTAACTCCATTGCCACTTCCGCAGATAACAATTCCAAAATCAAACTCATTCAATTTCATTGCTTCTGCAAGTGGATGCACATAATCAGGATAGTCGGAACTTTCATTTGTATGGGTCCCAAAATCCTTCAGTATTATAAACTTTTCTTTTAAATGACTGATGATTTTTTGTTTTAACTCAAAACCTGCATGATCCGATGCTATTGCTATTTTTAGGGAATTACTTTCCATTGTTGATAAGTTTTGATGGGTTGAAATAAAAACAAAAATACAGAGAAAATCTACAGGATTTATTTTTAAGTGTTTAGAATAAACTGCATAAAAGAATATGTATAATTAGATATTTTCAGATTAGCTAATAATCAAAATTTTAACACTTTTAAACAATTCAATGTTAAAAAATCAAGAAAGAAGTCTCATATCTTTTGGTAGAATTCTGTTGGAAAGTTGAAAAGAAAAATCAATATTCATTTTTTTAAATTAAACAAGTAATCCGATAACAATTTTATAAGAAAATATTAACATAGTCTTAACATTTTAAAGCTCCACTTTTTGGTGTTTTGAACACAAACTTTTCAATAGTTTTATAATTTGACATCATGTTAATAAGATTCAAAAATGCTGAAAATGAAAAAACTAATTTTAATAATTATGTTAGTAAAATGTTAACTGTATACAAAATATAAGTTTATCAAATTTTTGTTGTTTTTTTTTCAAACAATACTAACACAACTAATAATAATAGTAATAAATTTTTAAATTTTAAATAAATAATACTAATATTAGAATATTGAATAAAAACAATGAAAATAATTTTGCCAGGTTTAATATCTGAAAAAACATATAATTTGTATGTTCTTTATTTGTGCAGGTCAAAAAAATATAATTCAATGTTTTAACCATCTAAATTTTGATTACTGGTTATTTATCCTTAATTTAGATAGCGGGTCTTTATTTGGTATCATCTAACTAATTATTAATGGTTTAAATTTAAAAAATTGTTGTAAATTTGAACTTGTTATGTTTAAAGAACAGGATTTAACATAAAAATCAGCACATTAAGCAGGTATTATAGCTGTCAATTAAAAATGTAATTACAAAATTTCAGTAAAACAAATAAACTAAGGATATGGCAAAAGTAAAAATTCTGGTTGTTGAAGATGAGAGCATCGTAGCCAAGGATATCCAAAATAGCTTGAAAAAACTCGGCTATCAGGTACCCACAACCGTAAGTAGTGCAGAAAAGGCTATTGAAGAAATCGAAGAAAATCGTCCGGATCTTATTTTGATGGACATAATGCTCAAAGGGCATATGAGTGGTATTGATGCTGCCAATCTTATCAAGGATAGATTCGGCATTCCTTTGATTTTCCTTACCGCCTACGCAGATGAAAATACCCTCAGTAAGGCAAAAATTACTGAGCCTTATGGATATATCATCAAGCCTTTCAAGGAAAAAGAACTGCAAACCACCATCGAAATGGCACTTTACAAACATGAAAAAGATGAAGTCATTAAGAAGGAAAGAGATCTTTATCATTCAATCATTGAAAATAAAGAATCAAAAGACAGCATCTTCGTTAGAGCAGATTATCGTTTGAATAAAATCAATTTTGATGACATATTTTACGTGGAAGCTTTGAAAGATTATGTTGTTATCAATACTTCCGATAACAGTTACACCACCCATACAACTATGAAAGAAATGGTTAGAATTCTTCCACAAAAAGATTTCGTAAGAATTCACAGATCATTTATTGTAAATCTGAATAAGATTTTCTCCATCAAATATCCCGATCTGGTGATTGAAGGAAAAATGAAAGTATTACCAATAGGTGGTCTTTACAGAAAAGAACTTTACAGCAGATTGAATCTGATTTAAAAATCAAGAAGGATTATAAATGTTAAAGGCTGTCCTGATTTTTTCAGGTCAGCCTTTTTTATCACAATAATTACCATGTATTTTAATAAAACTAAAAGGAAAATAAAGTCAACTAATTAAACAAAATAATTTGTTGATCGATAAAATGACTTATTGAATAATTATTATTAGTAATTTTACATGTTTCTTGGGTTATTGTTAAATTCATTGTTGCTATTTTTAAAAAATATTTAACCACTAATACAAAATGCTATGATAAAAAAATACTCTTTTGTATACTTCTTTATTTTTGTTTTATTATCGCCATTTTCCTATGGCAATTTTGAAGAAAATAAACTTTCTGAAGAAATTGATAATGAAATACTAATAAAAACTGAAAACCTACTCAGCCGGGAAACAGTTCCTTATATTTATGAAAACTTTAACTCTCTCCCAAGTGGTTCGGTTCCGGAAGGATGGTTCACCAATAATACTTTCAGGGTTGAACCCCAACACGGATTAAATAATAGTCGTAGATTCAGCAGGCTGATTACTCATGCAGGCGGAACCCCTGATCATCCTAATGGGTTCTGGCAAACATCACAGGTACAAGCCGGCGAAAATCCTGTGCTTAGTTTTTATTACAGGGTAGTAAATCAAATTAATTATCCAGATAATGGTACACCTTCATCAAGATTTCGAATTTTTGTAAGGGTATCAGATGATGGTGGAAACAATTTTGATGACCTGGGAACTATAGCTTTTAACGGTACAATTTTTAATCATAATACAATTACCAATGAGTACAGGAAAATTGAAGTACCGTTGCCAGACTATGAAAACCAGGATATTATTGTGGAAATATTTGCTGAAAGAATAGGTAATCTTACCGCTAATGATTGGTTTTATGTTGATTTTGATGATGTAAAAATAGGTTCCTTTTATGAAGCTGAATTTACTGTAACCAATGGTACAGATCCTGTTAATGGTGCTGTAATTTCTGTACCCGGGCAACCCTTTGGGCCAGTTACTACCGATACCAACGGTAATGCAATACTTAATTTACCTTCTGGCACAACCAACTACATTGTAGAGGCTACAAATTATCTTTCTTATGAGGGAGTATTGGAAATTGAAGATGCAAATATTATAGTTCCGGATATTGAACTTATTGGAAATTTTGTCAAAACCTTTACTGTAGTTGACCAGAATGATAACCCACTGTCAAATGTATCTGTTACCTACGAAGGAATTGCTCAATCCTATTCAGGATCGGATTTTGTTGAGGGAACCTTGCTTACAAATACTTCAGGTATTGCAACTGTTGCATTGGCTAATGGAACCTATACTTATTCAGCAGCGAAAGATAATTATTATACCGTCAATGGCGAGTTCACTATGGATAATGAAGCATCCACTGAGATTTTACAAATGCAGATTTATCCGATGGTAACATTTACAATAACAGGACAAATAGATGAAATAGAAACAGAACCGCTTGAAGATGCAAGTATTTTAGTTAATGAGTTACATTCATTATCTACAAATTCTGACGGGCAGGCATTTTTAAGATTGCCTGTAGGAAGCCATAGTTATACAGCTGAAAAAATCGGATTTCAAAGTAATTTTTCAGAATTTGAAATAGTATCAAATAATGATATTGTATTACCTTCTATGTTACTTGAAATTTCACCACCTGTTTTTGCATTTATAAGTCCATCTGATCCAATACTTAGCTTTCCAAATACCCTTAGTGGTCAGACAACAGGTGCATTAAATATTGTTTTTACCAATGTAGGTTCGGGTGAAATTACCATTGAGCCCTCTGATGTTAATCTGGTTGGCGATGATAGTGAACATTTTATATTGCAAAATCTGGAATCTTCAGTTTCATTGACAACAGGAGAACAAGCAACTATAAGTGTATTATTCTCACCCTTGTCCGCAGGTGTGAAAAATGCATTTGTTGAAATCGAAGATAATATTGGCAATAAAGCAATTCAAACTATTGAATTGATTGGTGAAGCATATGATGCTACAACTCTTCCATTTTTAGAAGATTTTGAAACAGGTAACTTCAACAATTGGTTTGTGGTAAACGGAGCTCAGACAAATCAATGGCATGTTGGTGAACCGGCAAATGATCCCGGAAATCTGGCAGCTATTGTATCGAATGATGGTGGACTAACCAATGCATATAGCATAAATAGTGCTTCTGTGGTACATTTTTATAAGGATTTGCAGATTCCCGATGCTGAATCTGGTGAAGTTAAACTTCAATTTGATTGGAAGGGTTTGGGTGAAACAGAGGACAGGGATCGTTTGAGAGTTTATTTGGTTGTTCCTTCGGTAACTCCAGTTGCCGGCACACAGCTTTTTAATAGTCCCGGAACTATTCAACTACTTGGTTCTTATTATAACCAGGCAGAATGGCAGACAGTAACACAAAATATTTCTGATGAACACATTGGCCAACAAAGAAGACTGGTTTTTAGCTGGAGAAATGATAGCAGTGGAGGTACTCAGCCTCCTGCAGCTGTTGATAATATTTATGTTGGCTTATTTTACGACTTGTTACTTGCTTCCAACCCTCCGGCTGCAGGAATTGTATCAGGTGGGGGTGAATTTGGTGCAGGTTTTTCTGTGCCTGTTGAAGTAATTCAGCAAAATGGTTATTCTTTTGAAAATTGGTCGGCTGATGCAGGAATCATTGAAGATGAAAACTTGCTTCAAACTATTTTCACCATGCCAGCACAAAACGCTATCCTCACTGCAAACTTTTCTATTATAGCTCCGTTGGTGGAAGATCAAACTGAAACTTATAATGGTGATGAATACACTTTAACAGCATCAGCCACAGATGGTTTTGATATTATATGGTATGATAATGAAACAGGAGGAAATATGGTTACACCCTCTGCCATTAATGCCGGAGTTTATACTTTTTGGGCTGCTGCAAGGGATATCGATGGTTTTGAAAGCGAAAGAGTACCGGCTGTTTTAACAATTAACCCTGCAGAACTTCAGGTTACCGCTCTTCCGCAAATCAAAATTTATGGTCAGGATGATCCTGAATTGACCTATGAAATTACAGAGGGTGTATTGTATACAGATGATGAACTAATTGGTCAACTTACCAGAGAAGAAGGTGAAAATGTTGGAGAATACGCAATTCTACAGGGTGATTTGAATAATCCAAATTATCAGATTGAGTTTATTTCCAATGATTTATCCATTATTCCGGCAAATCTTCTTGTAATAGCTGATGATAAACTCAAATATTTTGATGGTGAACCTTTTCCTGTTGAAGATTATTCTGTATCATTTGATGGTTTTCAGTTTGAAGACAACCAGGAGAACCTGAACGGCGAACTCCAATACAGTGGTAGTGCAATTGATGCCATTGATCCAGGAACTTACTCTATTGTTCCGGGCGGACTACTTAGTGATAACTATATCATAGAGTTCATTGAAGGTATACTTACTATATCAGATTTGATACCAGTTACCATTGAAGGACTCGTTGCTGAAGATAAAGTTTACGATGGAATAACTTCTGCTGATGTTAATTTTGATGATGCTATTCTTAATGGAGTCGATACTGAAGATGAAGTATTTTTGAATATAACTGGTGCATCTGCACATTTTGTTAGTCCTGATGCCGGAGTTGATATCGAAGTTATTTTGTCAGGCCTAATATTGGATGGAGAAGATAGTTTTAAGTATGCATTAGTGATTCCTGAATTAACAGCAAGTATATTACAAAGAAGTTTGGTAATTACACCTGATGCCGGACAGAGCAAAATTTTTGGAGATCCTGACCCACAGTTTTTAACTTACACAATTACCGATGGAGAGATGGTGGAAGGTGAGCAATTATCTGGCGAATTAACCAGAGAAGTAGGTGAAAGTGTAGGAATTTATCAAATTTTACCTGGTACATTAAGTGGAGGCCTTAACTATTTAATTGAATTTACCGAAGAAGTATTTACAATTTATGCATTATTGACTCTGCAAGTTTATCCTGAAAATTCAGGAGCTGTAACAGGTGGTGGCGAATTCCTCGAAAATGACGAAATAACTATTGAAGCTAATCCTGAAGAAGGTTATTTATTTGTGCACTGGATTGATGAAGACGATATTGTAGTAAGTGCTGAACCAGAATTTATTTATACTATGCCTGGTGAAAATGTTATTCTTACAGCTATATTTGATTTGGTAAATACTATTTCAAATCAAGAGCTAATAGAAATTAGTGTTTATCCCAATCCTGCGCGCAACTATTTTAATATTACTTCATCTGAATTAATCGAAAAACTTGTTATTTTTGATATTGCAGGTAAAGTCGTTTATAATGAAATAGTTAATAACTTTGAAAAGAGGATTCAAAGTGAATTAAACGATGGAATATATATACTTAAAATATATACAGATAAAGCGATACACACAAAGAGAGTGCTGATTAAGCAATAAAGTATTCAGAAGTAGGTAGTGTATATTATAATGTGGCTGGTTTTTTTTGAAAAAAACCAGCCACATTTTTATTCAACCAGTTCAAAATCAATTTCCTTACGTTGGAAATCAGCAGCCTTTATGCGAATTTTAATTTCATCGCCCAGCTTGAATTGCCGTTTTTTATTATACCCAATTACCTGGTAGTTATCTTCATCCAGATAGTAGTAGTCATCTGAAAGGTCTCTCATTCGCACCATACCTTCGCATTTGTTTTCTATGATTTCTACAAAAATACCCCATTTGCTTACTCCGGAAATTACCCCCATAAATTCAACACCAATTTTATCACTTAAAAATTCTACCTGTTTGTGTTTTATTGAATCTCTTTCAGCATTTTGAGCTCTTTTTTCCATCTCACTGGAATGCTGGCATTTTTCTTCATAGATATCCTCATTAAAGCTCGCAGAATTATTCAGGTATGCGTGCAACATTCTGTGAACCAATAAATCAGGGTATCGGCGAATGGGTGATGTAAAGTGCGTATAATAATCAAATGCCAGACCGTAGTGACCGATATTCTGCGTGGAATATTCAGCCTTGGCCATACTCCGGATGGCAAGGGTTTCAATCATGTTTTCTTCGCCTCTTCCCTGGCTTCGGGTTAAAAGACTATTGAATGATTGTGATATATTTTTACGGGTATCGGTTTTCATTTTGTATCCGAGTTTTGCTACAAATTCAGCCAGACTGCTAAGCTTATCCGGGTTAGGAATATCGTGGATACGGTATACAAAAGTTTTGGGTTTGGTTTTACCGCCTGCTTTACCCACTTTTTCTGCCACAGCTTTATTGGCCAGCAACATAAATTCTTCAATGAGTTTATGTGCATCCTTTTGCTCTTTAAAATACACCTCCAGAGGTTTTCCGTTATCGTCAAGCTTGAATTTTACTTCTCTTTTATCGAAACCAATGGCTCCGTTTTTCATTCTTTTTTCTCTTATCTCCTTGGCTATGGAATTAACTATACCTATTTCCTTTGA
>SKSE01000238.1 GCA_007118135.1 Bacteroidales bacterium
CAAATTATTCAGAAGAAACTGAAAGTATGAGACTTCAAAACAAACTTTTCATATTAGACGATGGCACTGATCGTTACTGGCTTAATTTTATCAGAATAAATGATGATAATACCGGCATTTATGCCAAAATTAATCCATTCCCCGACCAAATAGAAAAGGCCTTTAACGCCATTGACAGACATACACATCGTTATAAAGACTCCGAAAAAAATATCCTTCAACAGGTTCATATTCATGCCAGTAAATACACAAAAATTGAAGATTCAGAAGTTTTCATACCTTTTACTTCAATAAGTTCGATGAAAATCTATAATACAGATTGGGCACGTACAGCAGGTTCATGGACTCTTTCTTTTATTGGAGGTGCTTTATTGGCTATTGCCGTTTTGTATTTAATAATCTTACTTACGAAATCTTCCTGTCCTTTTATATATACATTTGATGGTGAAAGATACGTTTTTACAGGTGAAATATTCAGCGGTGCCACCAAACCAGGGTTAGAGCGGTTCGACTATTTATATCTGCCACACCTGAAACCCTCAGATGATGAATACAGGTTAAAGGTTACCAATGAAATCAGGGAAATCCAATATATCAATCTTATACAGCTTAAAGTTATTGACCATCCAGATAGCAAGATAGTACTTATGGATAAAACCGGGGAATTGCAAACCATTGCTTACCCGGTAACCCCAAAATCTGCAACCACATATACAGGGCGGTGCATTCTATCTAAGATCACTGAAAAGGATAATCTTATCTATGCTTTCGATGACGTAGCCTATACACAGCAGAAAACCGACGGCATAATACTCTCCTGGGATAAACCTGATAATACAAATCAGGCAAAACTTATCATCAGGGCTAAAAACTCATTCTGGATTGAGCATGTATTTGCCAATTTCCATGAGATGTTCGGTGGCACATATGAGGCATTTGAGAGGAGACAGGAAAAGAAAAGTCCCGAGTTTCATTACAATTGGATAATTGACCAAAGCCTTCCGCTTTTGGTACATCTTGAGAAAGACGGCGAATGGGAATTGTATGATTTTTTCCAGATTGCCGGACCTATGGCTATGCGCGATGATGTGCTGGAGATCAAACTTATTGGTATTGAGAGTGAAACCATTAATGTAAAGCTGGAAACAGGTTTTATGTTTTGGGAAATAGACTATGTTGCAATGGATTTTACGGATAATGTACCTTTAGAGGTTACCACAATATCTTTATCCGAAGCCATTGATGAGAAAGGCAACGATGTAAGCATGAAGCTTTTGAATGATGATAAAAGTTATTACATCCAACCCGAAATTGGCAATGAAGCAAGTCTGGTTTTTCCCGTGCCCGAATTTACCGATGAAAGCAGAACGGTTATACTGGAAAGCAAAGGTTATTACAAGATTCTCAGAGAACAAAAAGGATGGCCAAAGATTAAGGAACTTAGAACCTTTCGTAATCCTGGCAGAATGCCATTATTTTCAAAAGAACTTTATGATCGAATGATTTTGCTTACTCAGGAAGAATAGACAAAGATTCTGTCAACAAAAAGTTAAATAAACATATCCGTATGCACAAAATAAAAATAGTAAACGGCTTTAATTCGGCAAGTATCCGTCTCAGAATCCTGCTAAGAATAGTAATTCTAGCGTTTTCAACATTTCCCAACCCCAATAAATCACTCAGGTTAATTAAGGCGATCATAAACAAAAGAAAAAAAATCCACAACCTTCCTCCAATTGACCGTTTTGTTTATGCCATGGGAAAATACTTTTGGTCTGAAGATATACCAGGATGGCCTTCAAGTAATCTTGACAAGTTTCTCAAGGCGGAACTTTTAAGAAGTCAGCAGAATAAGAACAAAAGCTATTTATTGCATACGGTAATCTTTGCAATTACAAGCCGCTGTAAACTTCGTTGTTCGCATTGTTTTGAATGGGACAGAATTAGTAAAGATGAATATATTTCTTTGAATGATTTACTGAAAATCCTCGATAAACTCCAGTCTTCCGGGCTAACGCATATACAGTTCAGTGGTGGAGAACCCCTGGTCAGGCTAAATGATTTGCTAGTGCTTATAGAGAAGGCTCATAAAACCATGGATTGCTGGATATTAACTTCCGGATTTGGATTGACATACCAAAAGGCTGAGTTGCTCAGCAGGGTTGGTTTAACAGGTGCCAACATAAGCCTTGACCACTGGGATGAAAAAATACACAATCAATTCCGAAACAATAACAAATCATTTTACTGGGTAAACCAGGCAGTTTATAACTGCCGGAAAGCAGGAATATTGGTAAGCTTGTCAATTTGTGCAACAAATAGTTTTATTTCGAATAAAAATCTTAAGGCTTACATGGAACTGGCTCGGGAGTGGGGTGTAGGATTTATCAGAATTCTTGAACCAAGGGATACCGGTAGGTTTAAACATCAAGATGTACAACTGAAACCAGAAAAGATTGAATTGCTAAGAGCTTTTTTTCAGGAAACGTATCGATCCTCTGAGTACCGTGATTATCCTATAGTGAGTTACCCTGGCTATCACCAACGTAAAGTAGGCTGTTTTGGCGCAGGTAACCGCTACCTTTACATTGATTCAAAAGGCCAGATTCATGCATGCCCATTTTGTCAGAATGACGTGGGAAATGCCTTATATGATTCTCTGGAAACTTCAATTGACAAGCTTCAACAAAAGGGATGCGATGTTTTCAAGCTAAGCAAATTTATGTAAGAGGAATATTTTTATTTTTTAAATAAAATAATTTGGTTTGTTCGTTTTCCTGATATCGATTA
>SKSE01000079.1 GCA_007118135.1 Bacteroidales bacterium
CCGGCTTTGAAAAACTTTTCAGCGATAAATATTTCAAAATGATGTGCAACAAACTGGGTATTGAAAATCCACAGGAAAATGATGGAATGCTCATAGAAGAATTGCTCAACTGGATGCAGCAACATGAAGCAGATTATACCAATACATTTCTAGCCATTGAAAATGATAGCAGTTTTTCTAATGGACAAAATGCAGAAATTTATAAACAGGATAGCTTTATCCAATGGTACAACAAATGGAAACTGAGGATAGGGAATAACCCTGGTGGAATGAAACGGGCAAAGGAGATAATGCAACAGCACAATCCGGCTTTTATTCCCCGTAATCACCTGGTGGAACAAGCTTTGGAAGCAGCAGCTGCAAATGAGAACTATCAAGCTTTCCATAAACTTCAATATGTACTTTCCAAACCTTATGACCGCACTGATAAGCCATCATCATATCAAAACCCACCGCCACAGGGCGATGCAGGTTATCAGACATTTTGTGGGACTTGAAATCATGCTAAACCGATGATCTTTTTTCGTGTTTCTATTCGGTAGCTTTGATAGTATTCACCGGGTTCTTTAGGGCAGCCCTTATGGTAATTACCGATACCACCAGAATTGCAATCAGAAAAACAAATAATGCAGGTGTAATAAAAGCAAACCATTGGATTTCTATCCTGTAGGCAAAGTTTTCGAGCCAGCGTTGAATAAAATACCATGCTGCCGGCCAGGCAATCAGGTTAGAAATAAGAAGAAGCATTGCAAATTCCTTATTCATCATTCGGGTAATATTTCCAATGGATGCACCCAGAACCTTTCGAATACCTATTTCCCTTGTTCGGGTAGTAACAGAATAAAGTGCCAGACCCATTAATCCCATGGTTGACAGCAGAATTGCCAGTCCCGAGAAACTCATCACGATGAGCATGGTACGTTTATCTTCCTGGTAATACTCCCTGGTTTTCACATCAACAAACTGGTATTGAAGCGGCCATTCAGGAGCTTCCTGCATCCATAAATTCTCAATGGAACGCAAAACACTTGCAGATTCTCCATCCTGGTATCTTACCAGAATATTGAAAAAGTTAAACGGATATTGTTTGTCATCAATGTAAAAAACCATGGGCCCCACAGGCTCATGGGCCGATGTGTAGCTAATGTTTTCAACCACCCCTATAATTCTCCGCTGTTGAATGTCAAAAAATCCACCCAGATTAATTCCTATGGGGTCATCAACACCCATCCTTTCCCACATAGCCTGATTAATGATAGCAGTTTCGGACTGGTCAGTAATCATTTCCGGGGAGAAATTACGCCCGGCCACAATTTCACTTCTCAAAGTTGTAAAAAAGTTGGCATCGCAAGAGATAATTGCACCATGGATCTGTTGCCTGCCATCTTCTCTTTCAAAGCTGAAATTGGAGAAGATATGTGGTGGAATGGGGGGCAGGTTATGTGATAGACTAATATCCAGCACATTGGCATTTTGCTTCAATTGATCTTTTAGCCAGATAGCCCTGGTATCCATTCTTTCATCCAGGGGGTTCTTGATAGCTATGAGGTTTTCTTTTTCATAACCCGGATGACGGCCTGAGATATAATTCATTTGAAGGTAAATCATGAGGCTAACCACAATTAGAGATGTAGACACGGCAAATTGTAACAGCAGCAGGATTTGTCTGAGACGAAACTGAACACCACGACCACCAACCTTTAATCCATCTGTCTGTTCAATTCCTCTCAGCGCAGTAATGGGTCTAAACCCTGAAATTACCAGCGCCGGATATCCACCGGCAATAAAGGTGATTATAAGCAACATAGCCAGTACAAATATCCAAATTTGTGGACTTGCAAAAATGCCAACCGATAAGCTTTTGCCTGATATAGTGTTCAGAAAGGGGAGGGTTGATTCAATCAAAAGTAAGGAGACCAGCAGTGCAATTAACCCAGTGATTAATGTTTCAGAAAGAAACTGAATGATTAGCCTTCTTCGGCTTGCACCCATGTTTTTTTTAATTCCTATCTCTCTGGCGCGCTTCATCGACATCGCAACCGACAGGTTGATAAAGTTAAAGCAAGCCAGTGCAAGAATTAAAATTGCAATGAATGAAAAAATTCGCACTATTGTAATACTTCCTGTATTGGCTGTATCCCATTCGATATCATCTGACCTGAGTCTTATATCAAGGAGTGGCTGTAGCTGGTAGCTTATGATATCTTTAAACCTTTCCATAACATCCCAAACGATATGGGTAATTTGTTCCGTTACTATCGATTTATCAGCTTCGGGATGCAGGCGAAAATAATAAAAGAATGCCTGGTTAAACCAGTTTGTCAAATTGGAAGGATTAATGGTGGCCATGGCCTGAACTGAACCCAGCATGGTAAAATTGAAGTGAGACTGCTCTGGTAAATTTTCGATAATTCCTGAAACAATAAAAGGATATGAATTCTCGAATAGCATTGTTTTGCCCATAGGGTCTTCACTGCCAAAGTATTTTTCTGCAGCTGAAAGGGTAAGAATTATAGAGTTTGGTGATGATAATGCTGTTGATGGTTCACCCTTGATAAATTCGAAATTGAATATCTCAAGGATTGCAGGATCAGCAATGGCAAAATTGCTTTCTGTAACAGGTTCTCCATCACCCTGAAATACCCTTTCCCTGTCGAATAGCTGGAGTCGGCCCATTTTTTCTACCCCGGTAACACGGTCCGCAATATAATCATACAATACACCAGGCATAATGGCCACACTGCTTTCTCTATTGGCGTTATACTGCAGTAATCTGTAAATATTATCAGGTTCATGGTGATGCCGGTCGTATTTCAGCTCATCTGATACATAAAGAAAGATCATAATACAGGCAGCAATGCCTATGCTTAAGCCCAGTAAATTTATTATGGAATAAAAGTCCCCTTTTTTTAGTTTTCTGAGAAAAACCAGCAATACGCTTTTTGTCATGATAGTAATGGCTTATTATAAATCATTTTTTGTTTTCCATTTATGTCATATCAAATCTCAGACCATGTGTTTTAAGTGGTTTTTTATCAATCGTTTAAGTATTTATGGGCTAAATTAAGATATGTCCGCAAGGGAACAAGTATTGTCCTTTTGCGAACACTGAAAGCTTTAAGATAATAAACGTGAGAAATTCAATTAATGGTATTTCTCTAATAAGTCAGGTTGGGCCTGAGCAGTTTTTCTGCTTCTTCTGTTGTGATATTTTTTTTCTGTGCGTAAAGTTCTACCTGTTCACGGTTAATTTTTCCCAGATTGAAATAGCGGGAGCGGGGGTGAGCAAAATACCAGCCCGAAACCGATGCTCCGGGAACCATACTGAATCCTTCAGTTAAAATAGTACCTGCATTTTGTTCTGCATTAAGCAGTTCAAATATCTTAAGTTTTTCACTATGCTCCGGGCAGGCAGGGTAACCACAGGCAGGGCGGATACCTTCATATCGTTCTTTCAGTAATTCTGAAAGGTTAAGGTTTTCCCGCGTATCGTAAGCCCAGAGTGTCTTGCGAATCTTTTCATGAAGCAACTCAGCGAAGGCTTCTGCAAGCCGGTCGGCCAGCATTTTGGTCATGATGCTGTTGTAATCATCTTTGTTTTTTTTGTATTCATCAGCCAGTTCGTCGGCACCATGAATGCTTACGGCAAAAGCGCCAAGATGGTCAGAAATACCACTTTCCTTTGATGCAATATAATCTGCAAGTGAAAGATTAAACTTTCCGGGTTCTTCTTTGATTTCCTGGATACGAAGAAAGTTAAACCTCATCTTTTCAGAGTTCCGGTTTTCATTCTCATAAATGATAACATCTTCATCTTCACTGTTAGCGGGGAAAATGCCTGCCACTCCGTGAGCCTGAATGGCTTCATCCTCAATGAGTTTCTGCAGAAGATTTCTTGCATCGTCAAATAGTTTGCGTGCTTCATCGCCTTTCAGGGGGTCTTCGAGTATCTCGGGATATTTACCCTTAATTTCCCATCCGTAAAAGAAAAAAGTCCAGTCGATATATTCCGAAATCTCCGTCAGGGAATAATTTTTAAAAATATGGACACCAGGTTTGGCAGGTTGTGTAATATTGGCCTGTTCGGGCACATACGGAAATTTCTTTTTGCGTGCCTGCTCCATTGTCAGGTATTGTTTTTGGGCATTACGCTGTTCGTGCTCAAAAACGAGGTTTTTGTAATTCTCTTCCGTTTGGTCCAGAAATGTTGATTTCTCCTGCGAGATTAATGCACTGCAGACCCTGGCTGCACGTGAAGCATCTTTTACATGTATGACTCCATTTTCATAAGACGGAGCAATTTTTACTGAAGTGTGCAACACACTTGTGGTTGCACCACCGATTAGCAGGGGGAGTTCAAATTCCTGCTTCTTCATTTCTGTAGCCACATGCACCATTTCATCCAGTGACGGGGTTATGAGACCACTCAGTCCTATGATATCAACCTTTTCTTCCCTTGCCACCTGAAGTATTTTTTCACAAGGCACCATTACACCCAGGTCAATGATTTCAAATCCATTACAGGCAAGCACAACGCCTACAATATTTTTTCCGATATCGTGCACATCACCCTTAACAGTTGCCAGCAAGACTTTTCCTGCGCTTGAAACATCGCCGTGCAATGCTTTTTCCTCTTCAATAAAGGGCGTAAGATATGCCACAGCCTTTTTCATTACCCTGGCACTTTTTACCACCTGTGGCAAAAACATTTTGCCCGAACCGAATAAGTCGCCCACCTTGTTCATACCGTCCATTAGCGGGCCTTCAATAACTTCCAGTGCTTTTGTCATTTGCTGCCGCATTTCCTCCACATCCACTTCTATGAACTCATCTTTGCCTTTTACCAGTGCATGTGTGAGTCTTTCCCTGATTTCAAGGCTTCTCCAGGCATTCTTGTCGGTATTTTCCTTTCGGTCTTCCTGCTGATCTTTTACCCTTTCTGCGTAAAGCAACAAGCGCTCCGTGGCATCTTTTCTCCGGTACAGTATGGCATCCTCAACCAGTCGCAGAAGGTCAGGGGGTATTTCATCATAGACCTGCAGCAGGGCAGGGTTAACAATTCCCATGTCCATGCCGGCTTTTATGGCGTGATACAGGAAAGCAGAATGCAGGGCTTCCCTGATAATATTGTTTCCGCGGAAGGAAAATGAAAGATTGCTCACGCCACCACTTATATGCACATGGGGAAGGTTTTCCCGAATCCATTTACAGGCCCGGATATAATCCAGTGCATAACTGTTGTGCTCGCTTATTCCGGTGGCAATGGCCAGCACATTGGGGTCGAATATGATATCTTTAGCAGGGAAAGACGCTTTTTCGGTAAGAAGTTTATACGCCCTTTCGGCTATCTCAATTTTACGTTCAAAGGTATCAGCCTGACCTTTTTCATCAAACAACATAACCACAACGGCAGCACCGTATTGCTTTACAAGACGTGCCTGGCGAAGAAATTCTTCTTCGCCCTCCTTCATGCTTATGGAATTTACAATGGATTTTCCCTGCACGCATTTCAAACCTGCTTCAATAACTTCCCATTTGGATGAATCAATCATCAGCGGAACTTTTGCAATATCGGGTTCTGCTGCAATATGATTCAGGAAACTTGTCATGGCTTTGGGTGCATCTATCATGGCATCATCCATGCAGATATCTATTATCTGGGCACCGTTCTCTATCTGGTCCAGTGCTATGCTGAGTGCTTCTTCGTATTTTTCTTCCTTGATTAACCGGGCAAATTTTATTGAGCCTGCCACATTGGTTCGTTCACCAATATTGATAAAATTGGAATCGGGTCTTATCTCCAGATGTTCAAGTCCGCTGAGGAAAGTATTATTTGATGGTTCAGGAATCTGCCGTGGAGCATACTTTTCCGCCAGATTAGCAATTCGCTCAATATGCTCAGGGGTAGTGCCGCAACATCCGCCAATAATATTCACCAGGCCGTCTTCCAGAAATTCTGTAATAATACCGGCCATGATATCGGCAGATTGGTCGTACTGGCCGAATTGATTGGGTAAACCGGCATTGGGATGCGCACTCACGGCAAATGGAGCCTGATTGCTAAGGATTTCCAGGAAAGGTTTGAGTTGTTCTGCTCCCAGCGCACAATTGAGCCCGACACTGATAAGGTCAAGATGTGAAATGGAGGTAAGAAAGGCTTCGGTGGTCTGACCTGATAGTGTCCGGCCGCTGGCATCGGTTATGGTGCCTGATACCATTACCGTGATTTTTTGTCCTTTCTCATCCTGGTATTGACTGATTGCCATCAGGGCAGCCTTTGCATTTAAAGTATCGAAAACGGTTTCTACCAGTAAAATATCAGCTCCACCATCCATCAATCCGCGTACTTGTTCGTAATAACTATCCTTCAACTGGTCAAAGGTTATGGCGCGGTAGGCCGGACTGCTTACATCGGGCGAAAGACTTGCTGTTTTGTTGGTTGGACCCAGCGATCCGGCCACAAAACGTGGCTTGCCGGGGGTTAATGCAGTGTATTTATCACATGCCTTTCTCGCAATCTGAGCAGCAGCCACATTAATCTCATAAACCAGTTCCTCCATTTTGTAATCAGCCATAGAAACGGAAGTGGAGTTAAAAGTATTGGTTTCAATGATATCAGCACCGGCATCAAGATAATCTTCATGAATCTGCCGGATGATTTGGGGTTGGGTCAAAGAAAGCAGGTCATTATTACCCTTTACTTTCTGACTGATATTGGCAAAACGCTCACCTCTGTAATCTTCTTCTTCCAGTTTGTGGCGTTGTATCATGGTTCCCATGGCACCATCAAGCACAAGAATTTTTTGCTGAAGTAAACTTTTTAAATGCTGATATGTGGTCATGGGCTGTGCTATTTATCTACAGATGTATACTAAATCAGGAATCCAATTCTTTCAGAGCAACCAAAAAGCAATAAAATCATTATCTAAAGGACAACGCAGGGTTTAAAGTACATTTTCTGAAATTTTTGCAATCTGGTCAACTTTTCCCATTGTGTATATGTGAACAAAAGGATAACCATTGGCTTGCAGCTCTTTAATCTGAGATGTTGTCCATTCGCGCCCTAAATCTCTTACCTGATTGTTATCTTTACAGTTTTGCAATTCCTTCGCCAGAGCAGTGGGAATTGTAAGACTGAAAGTCCTTGGTAATACATGCAGATGCTCCTTTATACTAACAGGTTTTAATCCTGGTATTATGGGAACATCAATACCTGCCTCACGGCATCGTTTTACGAAGTTAAAGAAAACCTGATTATCAAAAAACATCTGAGTAACAATATATTCAGCACCTTTATCAACTTTTTGTTTCAGATAAAATAAATCATCATCCAGGTTAGGGGCTTCAGGATGCTTTTCCGGGTAACCTGCTACACCAATGGAAAAGCTCGTATGGGTGGGATTTTGGACGTATTGTTCAGAATAAATCCCCTGGTTCATATTGAGGATCTGTTCAATCAGGCCTGATGCATGGCGGTGACCTTCGGGATTGGGTTTAAAGCGACCTGTAATTTTATCACCATCACCGCGTATTACAAGCAGATTTTTAATTCCAAGGAAATCCAGGTCGATGAGTGCATCTTCAGTTTCCTGCCTTGAAAACCCTCCGCAGATAATATGGGGTACAACATCAACCTTATATTTTGCCTGTATTGCTGCTGCTATGGCAACGGTACCCGGTCTTTTACGAACCACAGCAGGTTTCAGGCTGCCATCGGCCTGCCTTATGTAAGAAACCTCCTCACGGTGATAGGTTATATTGATAAATGGCGGACTGAAAGGCATCAGCTTATCCAAAGTATCAAAAATAGTATTGATACTGCTTCCTTTTATCGGAGGCAAAAGTTCATAACTGATCCTTGGAGTGCCATTGCTTTTGGCTATATGTTCGGGTATTGTCATTGGGTGTTGGGTTGATGGGTTATTGGTTATTAGGTTAATGGTTATTGGGTTAATAAGAAAGTAAGTAAATGAGTAAATTAGTAAATGGGTGGCGGGTGCATAAGTAAATAATTCTAAATTAATTAGCTTCGGACTTTTTTCCCGGAATATCAAAAAACGCCAGAAACACATCCAATGTTTGAATCAGTTTTCTGATATGGATGAGATTGGATAGTTTGATCGTACCAATCACATAGTTGTAATCGTGTGAAGAAAGTTTTTCATCGATGGTATCAAATTCAAAATGACTGAAATCCAGTAGATTTTTAAATCTTAAATAAACTTTTACTACAACATTGTTAGTGTGTTGGGGTATGGAAAAATACTTTCGCTTTTTATATTCATAACGGTAGCCGTGCATACGGGCAGTAATGTCAGATAAAACAGAACTTCCTGTGGGATGACCCCCTGCACCTTTCCCGAACATAAACTGTTTCTCGTAGAATGATCCTTCGATAATCACACCGTTGTATTCATTTTCCACATTGTAGATGTATTCATCTTCGGTTACCATCTTGGGCATAACCATAAGGTTGAAGGTTTCTCCATTGATCTTGGTAGCCTGCGCTACAAGTTTCAGCCGGTATCCCTTTTCTTTAGCAAAGCGAATATCACCAGCCTGAAGATTGGAAATACCACTTACAAAAACATCATCGGGGTTAACAATGGTGCCAAACCCATGCAAAGCCAGAATAACTACTTTATATAGCGAATCCCATCCACCCATATCCAGAGTGGGATCGGCTTCTGCAAAACCCAATTCCTGTGCTTCTTTCACTGAATCAGGATAATTCTTGTTTTCATTAAAAATCTTTGACAAAACAAAGTTTGAAGAACCATTTAAAATTCCGGTTAAAGAAAGTAATAGATCATTATCGTAATACTCCTCAAGATTACGAATTACGGGAATTGAACCGCAGGCCGATGCATCATACAATAATGCCGAACCTGTTTCTTTTTGCAGCTCAATGAGTTCAGGAAGATGTTTTGCAAGCATTTTTTTGTTGCCGGATACAACACTTTTGCCTTTTTGCAAGGCCCTGCTCACAATATTAAATGCTTCTTCAGAATCATTAATGAGCTCTACAACCAGATTAATTTCCGGGTCGTCAAGAATTTCATCAGCATCCAGCGTAAAGTGTTCATTGGTTATGCTTCTTTCTTTCTGTGGATCAATAATACAAATTTTCTTAACGATAGCATTGGTAGTGTGGCTGTGCTGCAATACATGATAAAGGCCTTCTCCTACCACGCCAAAGCCAAAAAGTCCTATGGTTTGTTTGTTGTTATGGTGTGTCATTTTCAGATGTTTTAAATGGAACGCGGATGACGCTGATTAGTAATGATATTTTATGATTTCTATTCGTGTAAATCATCATTCATCTGCGTCATCTGCGTTCTAAAGCTTAAATTTTATTTAAAGCATTTTCAAAGTCAGCCACAATATCATTGATATGCTCAATTCCCACAGAAACCCTTAATTGATTGGGCAAAACACCACTGGCGAGTTGCTCCTGTTCAGTAAGTTGCTGATGGGTGGTAGCTGATGGCTGAATGATTAAGGTTTTAGCATCTCCAACATTGGCAAGGTGACTAACCAATTCAAGGTTTTCAACGACTTGTATTGCCTGCGATTTATCACCTTTTACCGTGAAGGACAGTACCCCGCCAAAGCCGTTTTTCAAATATTTTTTTGCCAGGGAATGATAGGGGCTGGATTCCAGTCCGGGGTAGTTTACTTTTTCCACTTTTGGATGTTTCTCCAGCCATTGTGCCAGTGCCAGCGCATTGTCGGCATGACGCTGGGCCCGCAGACTTAGAGTTTCCAATCCCTGCAAAAGCAAAAATGAATTAAATGGGCTTAAGGCCGGACCATAATCGCGTAACCCTTCTACACGTGCTCTTATGATAAATGCAATATTTCCGAAAGAACCATTCTTTCCGAAAACATCTGAAAATACCAGTCCATGATAACCCTCAGATGGTTCGGTGAATTGCGGAAATTTACCGTTTCCCCAATCATAATTTCCACCATCTACAATTACACCGCCAATACTGGTACCATGACCACCAATCCATTTGGTGGCAGATTCCACTACAATATTTGCACCCAGCTCAAGGGGGCGGCATAAATATCCACCACAGCCAAAAGTATTATCTACTATCAGTGGAATATCATACTTTCTGGCCAATGCTGAAAATGCATCAAAATCAGGAATGTTAAATCCGGGGTTTCCGATAGATTCAATATAAATTGCTTTGGTTTTTTCATCAATGCGTTTTTCGAATTCTTCCGGTCTGTCGCCCTGAGCAAAACGCACATCAATACCCAGCCTTTTGAATGCAACTTTAAACTGGTTATAGGTTCCGCCATAAAGAAAAGATGTGGAAACGAAGTTATCTCCCGATTCCAAAATATTATTGAGAGCAATAAACTGGGCTGCCTGTCCTGATGAAACTGCCAGGGCAGCAACACCACCTTCGAGTGCAGCTATTCGTTTTTCAAAAACATCATTGGTAGGATTCATAATCCGTGTGTAAATGTTTCCAAATTCTTTCAGTTCAAAAAGATTGGCTGCATGTTCAGCATTGTTGAAAACATAGGAAGTTGTCTGATATATAGGAACTGCGCGTGAACCGGTTGTTGGATCGGGTTCCTGACCTGC
>SKSE01000102.1 GCA_007118135.1 Bacteroidales bacterium
CTTAAATCGCATATACCCAGTTCCATTGATAGTGTTTCCTTTACTGATAATCCGCAGTCTGCCGCTGCCAACTGGCTCAGGACGCGGGGTTACGAAGATGCACGCCGGTTGCTGGGCGGGATTACCGCTTCCCATGATTTCAATCCGGATTTAACCACAGATCTGAGTATTTTCACCATCTGGCACGATGAAAAGGAAATGCGGCCCTTTGATGTGTTTTATGAAGAAAGATTTACACTGGGTTCAAGATTGAAAACCCGTAAAAAGTGGGATATAAATTCTTTACAATTGGAACTCACAGGTGGAGGTGAATTGTTCCTTGAAAACTATCTGTACAGCAATTTCGAGAATATTGACGGGGAAGGGACTCAGGGAAGCAGATTCAGTGACAACCGGGAGCAGGTTTCAACCTGGAATATTTTTCTGCAATCGGATGCAACTTATAACCGCTGGAATTTTTCAGGTGGTTTAAATGTGAATTTTACCCACAGGGATTACAGCGACCTTTTTGGTTCAGGACCCGAAGACCGTTCCGGCAGCTATGATTACGGATTCATAGTTTCACCGCGCCTGAGCGCAGGTTATGTTTACCATAAGCGCAATTCGGTATTTGTTACTCTCAGTCACGGGTTTTCGCCTCCATCCCTGGCCGAAACCCTCACCCCCGAAGGTTTTGTGAATCCCCATATCAGGCCCGAAAAAAGCTGGAACCTGGAAATGGGTTTCCGTGGCAATATGCTTGAAAATCGTTTTTTCTATGACATCAACATTTATCGCATGCAGGTGCAGGATTTGCTGGTAGCTGAAAGAGTAGCTGAAGATGCATGGGTAGGCAGGAATGCAGGAGAATCACTTCACCAGGGTCTGGAATCAGAATTGCACTGGGTATTGTTGCAGAATTTCTTTGCAGCAGGTTATTCAGCCAGAGAATTTTCCATCAGGGCCAACTATTCTTACAATCATTTTTACTTTACCGATTTTGTGGATTTTGATGATGACTTTTCCGGAAATCAAATCCCCGGGGTGCCCGATCATGTATTTTATGCCGGGCTATACAGCGAACTGGGTATGGGAGCTTATGCCATGGCAGGTTTAAGGCATGTGGGTAGCATGGCCATGAATGATGCCAACAGCCGGTATACCGATACTTATCAGACGATGGATTTAACCCTGGGTTATAAAAATGAGTTTGAATTTCTGCGTAACCTGGATGTATTTTTGCGCATCAGCAATCTTTTTGATACCCACTATGCATCTATGATACTCGTTAATGCACCTTCCTTTGGTACTGCTCAGCCAAGATATTACTATCCGGGATTGCCCAGAAATTTTACCCTGGGGCTTCGAATGGCCATTTGAAGGTTTTTACAGTGGTTGCGTTAGGTCAAAATGGGCTTCAAAAAGCAATTCATCTTCATGATGTAGCTGATAGCTCAATATATTCATGTCTTCTTTGAGTTCTACTACCCATTCGCTCTCCACAGTAATCGGATGAATCTCAATGGTATATTCATCAGCGGGAAAAACCTGGTAGGTTGCAGTTCCCCTTTCTGCATCAGCATAACCTCCATACATGGTCATCTCTTCGGGAGTGCCGTCTTCATGGCGGTGATCGTGGCGAAAACGCAGCTCACCGTTTTCATTGAAAAACATCCAGGTGCGCGAGCGGTCTTCATCAAGATGAAAAGGAATATGTACCACATCCTCTTCGCAAACAGTTACGTGCATTACCATACGTTTATCTTCCCAGCTTTCACGACCTTCCTTCATGTAAATCTGTCTGCCTTCAAATGATTTCCCGCAAAGGCTTTTCAAATTGTTAAAGAAAGCAGTGAATGAGTCATGTTGAAAAGTAAAAATCTCTGCAGCAACTTCAGGGCTGTGCAATTCTGATCCCGATTCTGTGCGGGGTCCACAAGCTGTAAGGGTGAATAAAAAAACGGTAATCAGAAGATTCCTCAGATTTTTCATAGTTTTTTGATTTTTGATTAGGATAAATATGGCTTAATTTTCTATGTTCAGTTTTACAAAACTAATGAAATTTTGATGCAAATTCTTTGCGATTTAACAAAGCACATAACGCAATTTGATTATATTGTAAGCATAGTTTTGTTTGTGAAACAATCAAATTCTTTTCAGGCTTATCCAGTGAAAGAAGTTCTGCTCAATAAAATAGAAGTTTTGTCGGATGCTGCCAAATACGATGTGTCGTGCTCATCAAGCGGTACCAGCCGCGCAAATACTCCCGGTGGTATTGGTACTGCTGCAAAATCAGGCATTTGTCATTCTTTTACTGAAGATGGACGGTGTATCTCACTTCTAAAAATCCTCTTTTCCAATTACTGTATTTACGATTGTGCCTATTGTGTTAACCGTAAGTCCAATGATGTAAAGCGTGCAGCCTTTAAAGTGGAGGAACTGGTTGATCTTACCATCAGTTTTTACCGCAGAAACTATATTGAAGGGTTGTTTTTGAGTTCGGGGGTTATGGTAAGTCCTGATTATACCATGGAACGGTTAATCGCCATTGCCCGCACTTTGCGGGTTGAGCATAAATTTAACGGGTACATACATCTTAAAGCCATTCCCGGTGCCAGCCCTGATCTGATTCATGAAGCCGGTCTTTATGCCGACAGATTGAGTGTTAATATTGAAATTCCTTCTGAATCGAATTTGAAACTGCTGGCCCCTGAAAAAGATTTTCCCAGCGTAATTACTCCTATGGACCAGATTACCAGCGGGATCATCAGCAATAAGGAAGAACGCAAAATATTCAGGAAAGC
>SKSE01000153.1 GCA_007118135.1 Bacteroidales bacterium
ATTACATTTGCACTCGCAAAACAAAAGGGCGATTAGCTCAGTTGGTTTAGAGCACCTGCCTTACAAGCAGGGGGTCACTAGTTCGAATCTAGTATCGCCCACAAAAAAGGTTACAGCTTCATCGGGTTGTAACCTTTTTTATGAGTATTTCTGCCAGGTTTCACTCCAGATAATATTTAATGCTTTCCCTATTCGAATCCTTTAGCAACATTTACATTTTTTAGTATCTTAGCCCCCAAAATCCAACACACTATGGCCAAGATTGACGCCCGCATTCTCATAATTGATGACGATGAAGATGTATTGCTTGCTGCAAAGCTTTTCCTGAAGCAACATATTAAAACGGTAAATACCGACAACAACCCCAACAACATTCCCATGTTGCTCAAAAATCAGAACTATGATCTGATTTTGCTCGACATGAACTTCTCGCGCGATGCTACCAGCGGTCAGGAGGGGTTTTACTGGCTTAACAAAATCCTGGAGATTGACCCCACCATTGCGGTAGTGCTCATTACAGCCTATGGCGATATTGAACTGGCCGTGCAAGGTATCAAAGAAGGAGCCACTAACTTCCTGCTCAAACCCTGGGATAACAAGAAACTCCTTGCCACCATTGACACTACACTTGAAGTTAACCGTTCGAAAAAGGAAGTTTTCGACCTTAAATCAAAGCAAAAATTCCTGATGGAACAGGGCGATCAGCCGTTCAGCCAGATTATCGGCCAATCGGAAGCCATGCTCGATGTGCTCACAACTGTACAGAAGGTAGCCCGCACCGATGCCAATATTCTCATTCTTGGCGAGAATGGAACCGGTAAAGAAGTCATTGCCAGGGCAGTACACCGCGCATCGCCGCGTAAAGATGAAGTTTTTATTAGTGTTGACCTGGGTGCCATAAGCGAAACCCTTTTTGAAAGCGAACTTTTCGGGTATAAGAAGGGAGCTTTTACCGATGCCAAGGAAGACCGGGCCGGTCGATTCGAAGCAGCCAATAAGGGTACCATTTTCCTTGATGAGATAGGCAACCTGAGCATGCCTTTACAGTCAAAGCTTTTGAGTGTTTTGCAGAACCGCAAGGTAGTAAGACTGGGTTCAGTTAAGGAAATCCCCGTGGATGTGCGCTTGGTTTGTGCCACCAATATGCCGCTATACCAAATGGTTGAAGAGGGCAAATTTCGACAGGACCTCATGTACCGAATCAATACAGTGGAAATTCATCTTCCACCCCTGCGCGAGCGTGTTGAAGACATTTCACTACTGGTAAACCATTTCCTGGATATGTATTGCAAAAAATACAAAATGCCTCTGAAGCGGCTTCATGCATCTACCCTGAAAAGACTGGAAAAACACCATTGGCCGGGTAATATAAGGGAGCTACAGCATGCAGTTGAGAGAGCTGTTATTATGAGTGAATCCAACGTTCTTCAACCTAATGATTTCTTCCTATCCACACAGGAGAAGAAGGAAACCGATGAGGTAGTTACAACCAATACCAACCTTGAAGCCACCGAAAAAATGCTAATAAGTAAAGTAATCGACAAACATGGTGGCAATATAAGCAAGGCAGCCAAGGAACTGGGCATTACAAGAGCATCATTATACAGAAGGATAGAAAAGTATGAGCTTTAAAAACTTCCGCTTCAATGTGGTTTTGCGAATCATCATCATTGTAGCATCAGTTATTTTGCTGAACTCTATCATCAGGAACAATGAATTTGTTATAAGCAGCATTATCCTTATTGTCCTGATAATATTGCAAATAGCCTCCCTGGTGAAATATGTGGAACGCACCAATAAACGTCTTACCAGTTTTCTGGAATCTATCCGGCACAGTGATTTTGTTTCTACTTTTTCCGATCATGGGCTCGGAAAAAGTTTTGATGATCTCAACAATGCTTTCAATGAAGTAATCAATGAGTTTAAAAAAACCAGGGCAGCCAAAGAGGAACATTTCAACTACCTTCAAACGGTAGTTCAGCACATCAGTATAGGAATTATTGTATTTCAACAAAACGGTAAGGTCGATATCTTTAATAATGCAGCGAAACGATTACTGGGCTTATCGGGTATTCGCCTTATTTCGGAGTTGGAAAGTGTTGATAAAAATCTCGCCAGCACTCTCAAAACTATGAAAGCCGGCGACAGGAATCTTGTTAAGGTTTTTGTGGAAAATGAGTTACTTCAGTTATCCATAAGGGCAACAGAATTCAAAATGAGAGGCGATGATTTTGTTCTGGTTTCCCTGCAAAACATACATAGCGAACTGGAGGCCAAGGAGATGGACTCGTGGCAGAAACTCATAAGGGTACTTACCCACGAAATCATGAACTCTATAACTCCCATTGTTTCTCTTTCAGGAACCGTAAAAGATATCCTGATTAATGAAGAAACCCTTGAACTGAATAATGAAATCGACGATGATGATGTGGAAAGTATTCTGGGTGCCCTTAATACCATTGAAAAGCGTAGTCAGGGTTTGTTGAACTTTGTACAGGTATACCGGAATCTGACCCGTATTCCCAAACCCAATTTCAGGTATGTGGAGGTAAAAGAACTGTTTGATTCGGTTTATTCGCTGCTTGAGCCTAAAATTAAAGAACAGAAGATCCATTGCCGTATCAATATAGTTCCGAAAGATCTTAAACTTACTGCCGACCCCGATCTCATCGAGCAGGTGCTCATAAACCTGGTTATAAACTCTGTACATGCGCTTAAGGATATAGAAAACCCATCCATAAAAATACTGGCCATTGCAGGTTCCAATAAACGGGTAAATATTTCAATTTCCGATAACGGGCAGGGCATTAAGCCCGATATCATGGAAAAAATATTTGTGCCATTCTTTACATCCAAAAAGGAAGGTTCGGGTATTGGACTGAGCCTCTCGCGTGAGATTATGCGACTCCATAAGGGAAATATTACCGTAAAATCCAAACCCGGCGAAGTAACCGTATTTACGCTACATTTTTAACCGGTTGTGAAAAAATCCATAATTACTTCTAATCCTGTAACTTCCAAAATGCTTAAATCATGAAAGTAATGATGCTCACAGGCATCCGCAAAATGGAGATGCAAGACATGCCCGACCCTGAGATTCTTTCTCCTTTGGATGTAAAGATAAAGATGAAAGTAATCGGTGTGTGTGGCTCCGACATCCATTATTACACCAAAGGGAAGATTGGAAATCAGGTGGTAAAATATCCTTTTACTGTGGGTCATGAAGGTGCAGGTGAAGTGGTGGAAGTGGGAAACGCTGTTAAACGCCTGAAACCGGGCGACCGGATTGCCATAGAACCGGCCATGCCATGCTGGCAATGCGATCAGTGCAAAACAGGACGCCCTCATACTTGTAGAAACCTCAGATTTTTAGGCTGTCCGGGACAGGCAGATGGTTGCCTGTCTGAGTATATTGTAATGCCTGAAACGAGCTGTTTCAAGATTCCCGATTCCATGAGCTGGGATGAGGCGGCTATCTCAGAACCACTAGCTATTGGAGTTTACGCGGTTAAACAGTCCATTGAAATGCAGAGAGCAAAAGTTGGTATCCTGGGTTTTGGCCCCATTGGGATGAGCGTCATGCTGCCGGCCATCAGCAAAGGAGCTGATAAGATATATGTAACCGATAAAATTGAAGAAAGGCTTCAGAAATCAAGGGAGTGTGGCGCTGCATGGGCAGGCAACCCTGATACAGAAGATATTGTGGCCGGCATTCTGGAACAGGAGCCTGCCGGACTGGATGTAGTGTTTGAATGCTGCGGACAACAAAGCGCCATGGACCAGGCAGTGGATATCCTGAAACCCGGAGGCAAAATCATGATTGTGGGGATTCCTGAAACCGACCGCTGGAGCTTCAGTGTAGATAAACTCAGACACAAGGAAATCACTATTGGAAATGTACGACGTCAGAACCATAGCCTAAACGAAACTCTAGACATGCTGGCAAATGAAAAGGTAAATGTTAAACCTATGGCAACTCACAGATTTCCTTTCACCCAAACAAAGGCCGCATTCGACCTCGTGGCAGGATACCATGATGGAGTAATGAAAGCTATGATTGATTTTTAAAGGTGGGATATAGTTAATACCTATCCTTTATATACCGGGTTACGCCACTCTTCAAAAGGATGATATTTACTTTCAGCGGCCCAGCGAATGCCCCTTTTTTGTATTTCCAAAGCCTGCGGAACCTCAAAATCCTTCATAACATGCCCCAATGATGAATAGAAAACACGACCATTGCCGTAATACTTTTTCCATACCACAGGCATAGTGCATCCTTCTATCCAGGAATCATGTTCTCCTGAAAAACGGGTTGTAGCCAGTACTTTCATGTTCGGATCAACATGCATATAATACTGTTCGCTATGCATATCAAAGTCCTTAAGCCCTGCTGTAACCGGATCATCATGGTCAATTACAGTTACATGATAATCAATAACACCCCCCGGATGAGCCACCCACTGTCCGCCAGTCATGAACTGGTATTGCACATTATTGCGGAAAGAATCGCAGAGACCCCCATGCCACCCGGCCAAACCTGCTCCACTCCTCACGGCATTGAGCAATCCCCTTTCCTGGTCTCCGGTTATCTCACCCATGGTCCAGATCTGCACAATAAGATCAACTGATTTCATCAGGTCTTCATCCAGGTAAGAATCCAGTGAGTCTGAAACTACGACTTCAGCACCTTCTGAGCGCATCCAGGGGACAAAAATCTCAACAGATTTTTCTGGCTCATGTCCATCCCAACCTCCATAAACATATAATACCTTCTTGTTTCGTAAAGAAGGCTCCTTATCGGTTAAACCCTTTAATGGGTAAGGAGCTTTTGCTGTTCCGATTACATTATTAGGCATTAATAGCAATCCTGTGCCAAGTGCCAAAGTTGATTTTAAAAAATTGCGACGAGTATCATTTTTTATCTTTTTCATACAATACAGTTTTATGATTGCACTTGAATGTCTATCTTTTTTTATTGAGATAGGCATTCAAGTGCAAATAATTCGTTTTAGTTCAGATTGAAGTAAGCTCCTGGTTTAAATTATAAAACAGAACCTTCAGTTAACCTTTCGTTTTCAAAAATACAGCAGTTATATCAGCTTATAACCTTCCCTGTATTCGCGGTGTAGCATAGTATCTGCTACCGGGTCATTTACAAATTGCTCTCTGACCGGATCCCAGTCCAAAGGTCTGTCAAGCTCTGTGGCAATATTACCCAAAATGCCCAATGAACCTGATCTATGTCCTGCTTCAACAGGAGCAATGGGATCGCGTCTGTCACGAACACACTGTATAAAGTTTTCAAGATGACCGGTTCCGGTTTCATAGGCAAGTCCATCTTCTCCATCCTGGTCACTTTTAGGAAGCAAAGAGTCATCAGATGCTGCAATTCTGCCCCGAAATACTTCTACCCAGGAATCTTCACCCCAAAATTTGACACCAAAGTTTTCATCATCTGTAAATGGTTCATTGACCACCACTGTTCCATCTTCATAAATATAATTTATATAGTCACTTCCGTGTCCGGCAGGAATTATTTTTACCGGTCCGCCATTATCCTTATCCAAAGCCCATTGGGCAATATCGAAGTTGTGCGCCCCCCAGTCGCAGAGAAATCCGCCACCGACTTCCTTGAAATAACGCCATTCAGCCCAAAAGTCTTCATTTACCGGTGGGTTAAGACTAATGGGCGGATTAAGCCTATGGTTATAATGCACATATGGATTTGGACCCAGCCATTTTTCCCAGTTAAGATCCGAAGGAACAGTTTCGGGCTCAAGGTCATAAGGCCTTGGTGGAGGTCCTACCCAGGCGTTTATTTTAGAAACTTTGCCAAGCTTGCCTTCCCTTACCAGTCTTACTGCATGCTGGTAATTGGGGTCAGAGCGCTGCTGACTACCTACGGCCAATATAAGATTATTTTCACGTACCGCTTTTACTATTTCCTGCCCTTCTTTAATGGTAAAAGTAACCGGCTTTTCAAGATATATGTCTTTTCCGGCTCTGCAAGCATCGAGTGTTTGAAGAGCATGCCAGTGGTCGGGTGTAACTATAACTACCACGTCAATATCGTTACGGGCCAGCAGGTCTTGATAATCTTCATAGGTTGTAACTTCAACGGTTTCTTCCTTTTCCTCATGAATAGCACGGATTGTATTTTCAAACCTTTGCCGTTTTACGCCATATACATCGCAACCTGCAACAATTTTAACCTTGGGGATTCTGTTAAACCCATGGATAAGATGAGTAGTTTGACGCCCAAGACCAATGATACCTAAACGCAAAGTATCATTTACTCCAGTTTTACAGCTACTAAATAAAGGCAACATGGACAACCCTACGGCTCCCGTAATGCTGGTGCGGATAAACCTCCGCCTTGAATAGTTTCCCATAGTATTTGTTATTGGTTCATGAAAAATTAATTAAAATAGTTTATATGAAATATAATCAGAAATCACAACCAGAAATCCCATTCTATTTATACTTATTTTGGCTTAAATTGAATGATACCATTATGAATTTTTAAACAAATTGATTATCCTGCTAATGAATAACTATATATCTGTGTTATTTTAACTCTATGATAAAAATGAAAAATAACCTAACAAAGCACCACCAACCACTATTCGCTAAATATCAATATTATATAGCAGGAATTATTCAAACCAGCATGGATTCTTATTGATTTATGCGAGGTTAATGATTAGATGTTAAATGAACCGTTGGAAATTGAAACAGTAAATATAAAAAAAAATTAACTATTTGGAGAATCTTTGTAATGATATGGAATTATGCAACACTGTTTCCTGTCCAAAAACGAACATTTAATGTCTTGATAACGGACACATGTTGTTGAAACACACCATCGTTCCTTCTCTCATATTCCTAAATTACAGCAAATTACAAGCAATGGCACACTTTTCGTTTATCCGGTAGCGTAAGTTTATTGGTTAATTGGTTAATTGGTTAAGTGCAAAAGGTAAGGGTGAAAGCCCTTACCTTTTAAAAAAGAAAAAACCGACTGCAACCCATAGCTTCAGAATGAACTTAATTGGATAAAATCATGAAAACAAGATTAATACCCGCACTCCTATTTTTTACCTTATCTACATTTTTAATATCCACATCGATTCTGGCGCAACAGGCATGGACCCTGCAGGACTGCATTGACCATGCCATGCGTCATAATCTGGAGATAAAACAACAGGAACTAAATGAAGAGTCGGGCCGGTATGATCTGGAGCAGAGCTATGCCAATTTCCTGCCCACAATTAATGCAGAAGGATCTCAAGGTTTCAGTTTTGGACGTTCTGTTGACCCTTTCACCAACGAATTCTCCACAGAACGTATCATGCGTCAGAACGTAGGTGCAAGAAGCTCTGTCCCGCTTTTTGCGGGTTTTCAGAATGTGAACCATATGCGCCGCAGCATGCTACGCCATACTGCCTTGCGCCACGACACAGAAAGTGTTCGCAATGACATTACATTGAGTATTGCCGCAGCTTTTATGCAAATACTTTACAATGAAGATTTTCTTGAAACGGCCCGCCAGCAGGTGGAACTTATAAGCCAGCAACTTGAACGCACGCGTGTTCTCTTTGAAGGTGGTACAGTTCCCAAGGGTAGTGTTCTTGAAATTGAAGCCCGATTAGCCGAAGAAGAAGTAAACCTTGTAAATGCTGAAAATAATCTTCGCCTTTCCTATCTGGAACTCATACAGCTTCTCGATCTTGACCCTGCTGATGAATTCAGCATTGTTACTCCCGATATTGAGGTGATGGATCAGTTCATTCTAAAGGATCCAGAGTTCGTATTCGAAAAAGCAATGCAAATTGAACCCACTGTTCAGTCTGCAGGTACACGTATTATGATGGCCGAAAGGCTGGTAGCACTGGAGAGGGGAAGAAGGAGCCCGTCAATTTACCTGACAGGAAGCATTGGAACCGGATATTCACAAGCCAATCAACTAATGCGCAGAGAATCTATCGGACCTGTACAGATCGGATACCTGGAAGATAATACCCCGGTTTTTGCTGACGGTTTTCAGAATATTTTTGAGCGCAAGCCTTATAACGATCAGATAAGAGATAATTTCAACCAGTATGTAGGCCTTAACCTTTCTATTCCCATTTTCAACCGCTGGGATGTTCGCACAAGAGTCCAGCAATCGAAAATTGAGCTTGACAGAGCAAATAATCAATTCGAGCTCACACGCAACAACCTCAATAAAGTTATTCAGCAGGCCCATGCCGATGCCCTGGCCGCATTCCAGAGATACCAGGCCACTACCAAATCTCAGGAAGCATTCAATGAAGCATTCAATTATACACGTCAGCGATTCGACCTGGGAATGGTAAGCTCGGTTGAATTCAATGAATCGCAAACCCGCCTGGCAAGGGCTGAAAGAGAAGCTTTGCAGGCAAAATATGACTTCGTTTTCAAAATTAAGATAATGGAGTTTTTCATGGGCGAAGGATTTAAACTCTAACACCACACAAACTTTATATATTTCTATCTCTTCATAGTTAAAGTTTTACCGGCAGGAGACTCTTGCCGGTTTTTTATTTTCATGAAAGCAGAAAACTTTCTTAAACATTGCAAAGTTTACTTTGTTAGTGTTGCAAAATTAAATTCATTATGGACAAACCTGCAATGACAAATTTTGACATTCATCCTATACTAAAAAAAAGATGGAGCCCCCGGTCTTTTAAGGACCAAAAAGTTGACAAAGAATCTCTTCAAAGGATTTTTGAAGCTGCCCGCTGGACTCCATCAAGCAGTAATGATCAGCCCTGGCGTTTTATAGTAGGCATCAAAGGCGATAAAACATGGGACATGATCATGGAAACTCTTGTGGATTTCAATCAGAAATGGGCAAAACTTGCTCCTGTTCTGGTTCTAAGTATAGGAAAAAAAATCTCTGATAAAAACGGAAAACCCAGCAGAACTTTTATGTACGATGTGGGCCAGAGTGTGGCACACATTACATTTCAGGCCATGTACGAAGGACTTTTTGTACATCAGATGGGTGGATTCAGTGCACAAAAAGCTGCCGAGCTATTTAATATACCCGAAGACTACCAGGCTATAACTGCATTTACCATCGGACTCAAAGGCGAACCCGAACTGCTGGAAGAAAATTTTGCTGACATGGAGAAATCAGAGCGAATAAGACGCCCTGCGGCAGATTCTGTTTTTTCAGAATCATTCGGCAACAAGTCCAGCCTTTTTTAACTTTACAGGGGTTTATCTTATTTTTTCCATTATTCATTTAATTTCAGTTTTTGTTTGTTAAATTTTTTAACTTTAAGCTCACTTTTCTTACCCTTTAACCTTGTACTAATTTAAACTGAAAATTATGAGCTTAATGAAAGAGTTTAAGGCTTTTGCTATGCGGGGCAATGTGGTTGACCTTGCGGTTGCAGTTGTTATCGGTGGAGCGTTTGGCAGAATTGTCACCTCGCTGGTTAATGATATCATTATGCCTCCCCTTGGCGTATTATTAGGCGGAGTTGACTTTAAAGACCTGGTCCTTGTAATAAAAAAAGGAAGCGAGGAAGTAGAAGCTGTTACAATGAATTATGGCATGTTTATTCAAAACATTGTTGATTTCATCATCATTGCATTTGCCATTTTCATGATTATTAAAGGAATTAATTCCTTAAGAAAGAAAGAAGCTGAAAAACCTGCCGAACCACCTGCTCCAACAGTGCAGGAGAAACTCCTCACAGAGATCAGAGATCTTTTGAAAAAATAATCATTTACTCTTTTAATAGGAAAAGCTCCCTTGCCATAAGGGGGCTTTTTTTGTTAAATCTTCTTCCACAGCTAAGCTGATGACACGGTCAATCCGTTTTTTTGTAGATTTGTGACACTTAAAAAAACTGGTATGAAAGCACCTGAAAATTCAGATAAATGCAAGCCTGACTGGCGAAGGAGAATGTATGTTATTATCTTCCGTTCTGATACTTTTCATGGGAGGTTGTTTGATGAAATATTACTTATACTTATCCTGGCCAGTATTGTTATTGTAATGCTTGAAAGCATAGTTGAGTTTCGGGCCCGAAACCAGGTTTTCTTGTTTTGGTCCGAATGGATTATTACATCCATTTTTCTCATTGAGTACATTCTGAGAATCATAAGCAGCCCCAGGAAACGTAAATATATTTTCAGTTTTTTCGGTATCATTGATCTTCTGGCTATTCTTCCGGCTTTTCTTTCTTTAATAACACCCGGATTGCAACCCCTTGTTGTAATCAGAGCCATTCGCCTGTTGAGGGTATACAGGATTTTAAAACTCACACGATATATAAAAGCCGGAAACGTGCTGTTAATCTCCATCAGGTCGAGCTTCAGGAAAATTTTCATATTCATGATTTTCGTTCTGATCCTGGTTTTATTGCTGGGAAGCATAATGTATGTAGTAGAGGACGGAAAAAATGGCTTTTACAGCATTCCGCTGAGTATTTACTGGGCAGTAATTACGCTTACAACAGTAGGTTATGGTGATATTGTGCCCGTTACAGATCTTGGGAAGTTTATTGCAACCTTTATCATGCTTCTGGGTTACAGCATTATTGCCA
>SKSE01000141.1 GCA_007118135.1 Bacteroidales bacterium
CTGGGTGCAACGGGCTATATCGGAAGTGCTTTGGTAAGACATCTGGCAAAAGATCATCAAAACTCTCTTCATATCTTATTTCACAAACAAGGCAACCGGCGCTATCTTGAGCAATTCAATACTTTCAGTGGCAGCTTAAATTCTTTTGATTTTGAATGGTTTAAGCGTTATCCGCCTGATGTGATATTTCATCTGGCACGCCCGGCAGGCAGCAATTTTATCACCCGTAACATCAAATCTTATTTTGGAAAAAAGGCTAATCAAAGGTGGGTTAATGCTCTTTCAATGCTTCCCAATCCACCCGTTATGGTTTATGTTTCCGGTTCGTTGATGTATGGAAAGCGCAGCAAGGAAAATCCGGCTGACGAAAATGCACATCTGAAACCTGACGCATTTGCGAAATATTACATCCGCAACGAGCAGCCCTGGATAGAGGCTCAACTACAGGGCAAACTGGATGTTCGTTTTGCACGTCCGGGTTGGATAGTGGGCCCCAAATCATGGTTTTACCGGTTTTTCTGGAAACATTTTCTGGAAACCGGAAGGGTACCCTGTTATGGAAATCATCCTATGTCGGTAGTTCATGTTGATGATTGTGCTGCCATGATTGATGCCCTGAGTCTGTATGGTAAAAAAGGACAAAATCTGAATATTTTTTCAGGAAATGTCATTGACCATGAGAAGTTTTGCCAGACTCTTGCTGATATCCTGAATACAGAAATAGAATTTATTCCCCGGGGAAAAGTAAAATCAATATATGGAAAGGCCAATGCGGATGCCCTGGTTTCTTCTACACCCATGACAACATTATACCCCGAAGTTCAGGGAAAGGCAAACACTAAGTTTAATGATATTGACCAAATCTTGCGGGATGTGGTTTTGAAGTTAAAGGAATTATGAAGCAAAGGCCTTAAGATATTCTTTAGTACTGTTTCCTATTCTTCTTAAAAACATACAATGCATATTCACCGTACCTCCATGCAAAGGTTTTATTTACAAGCATATCAGATTTCCATAGCAAAGGTGAAACTCTTCTTATCAGGCGATTGAGGCCATGATAATACCAGGCCGGATGCACAATGCTGTAACCTTTTCTTTTTACCAGGCTAAACTGTGAAAACATGTTTTTTATCTCTTTGGGGCTGTAGCAGCGGCTGGGCAGAAACTCCGTAGGAGAATAACCTCCCCATACTTTTCTTAATCGTGAGAAGGCTGCACCAAATCTGAGTTTCAGCATTTCTATCATCATCCCTGCCAGGTAATATTTATTCACAAATGATAAAACCATTACTCCGCCGGGTGCAACAATGCGATACAGAATATCAGCTGTTTTCTTCAGGTCTTCCACGGTGTTGAGGGCACCAAAAAAAACATAAACCATATCGAATTTCTCACCAGGAAAAAGGTTTTCAATATCTTCTACGCTACCCTTTTCAGCCTTTACATTTGAAAGGTTCTGTTTTTGTGCCCTTTTCCGGGCAATGTTTTTCATTTCACCTGAAATATCAATGCCTGCAACTTTTACATCCGGGTGGGTTTTTGCAAAATGCTCCATATCCAGACCTGTACCATAGCCAATTTCGAGCATGCTGGTGAATGAATGACGCTTTACTTCCTCCCGAAAATCCTGACGGATCCTTTGCAGCACGTAGTTTTTCCAGTATCGTGCGTCAAAGTCTTCAGCATCACCATCATAATAGCTTTCAATCTGCTGGTAGTATTTCGGGTTTGTTTTCTGTTCCATAAAGATTTACAATTAACCAGGCTGCAGTTCCCCAAAAGAGAAAAGCAAATTTATCGGTGGTTAAAAAATTATTAAAGTTTGCATGAAAAAAATAAGTTGATAATCCGGCCATAGCTGCAATTATCAGCCATCTGTTGGGGTGATTCCGGCTTTTTTCGAAAGCGATAAAAATCCATCGTCCCAGTAAAACGATCCAGCCGATCAGCCCCATGATTCCCATTTCACTGAGGGCCAGCAGATACTCTGAGTGGGCAGTACCTCCTGATCCTTCGGGCGGTTCCAGGGAGTTGGTAACCGACAGTCGGTTCATCAAACCCGGCTCCTGGTATGGAATGTAGGTAAACTGATAAGTGCCCGGGCCAAAACCTGTTAACGGTTTCTCTTTAAACATGCGTAATGCAGAAACCCAGCGATTAAGCCTTTCAATATTGGAAATATCAGTTGTGATATTGGCGGCGGATTCCTGTCTTTCAAGGAAACCGGCATGTTCATCATATGATAGGGTGTCAATTCCAGAAAGCCTTTCTTGGATGCTTCCACGAAAAGACCATGCAGCAATGGATAAAACTGCAAAAGCAACAGCAAGATGAGATATCCGAATTCTCATAACCATTAAAAGCAGGAAAACCAGCATAAATATAATGCTCAAAAACGCAGCCCTGCTATTACTGAAAAGTACGAGTGAGATAAATGCAATAGTTAAAAGCCACAAAAATAAACGATTATGGATATCTGATTTTTTGAATCCGGAAACCAGGAAAATTGCCGCCAGAATTGCGGAAGATGCCCCAAAGATAGTATGGTCTTTATAAAACGGCTGAAATATCCCACGCATTACCACCGGATTGAATTCCCACTGCCATAGCCTGTAAAAACCCCATACAGCAACAATGATAATTCCCACACTATATATCAAAAGCAGCCGGCTGAAAAGTCCGGGATTTTTTGCCAGATGTCTTGACAGGAAAACCAGAAATACTGAAATGTAAAGGACATTGATGAAAGAAAATTTTACAGAAACAAAAAGC
>SKSE01000040.1 GCA_007118135.1 Bacteroidales bacterium
AATGATAGAAGTCGGCTCTTTACCTGTTAATAAGCAAACTCCACAAGGGGTTTATCCAATTTATTTAGGGCATGAGCCGTAATCATACCCTGACTAAAAAACGCCTGCCGGACGATTCCGGCAGGCGTAGGTTCATGGCTGCAGATATTGGGATTTGCGGATTGTTTTTGGATTTCTTATTTTGCTGAAATGAAACCTAAACATGCTGTGGGAAGATATTCTTCAACTTCTTTTTCGGCTTTGATGAATTTTGCCAGTTTACCATTGGTTAATTCTGTTCTGTTTTCCATCTGTAATTGGGCAAAAACTTCTTTTGTATCGAAACCGAAGTTGTCTTCTACTTCTTCTTCGGGTTTGCTGATGCTGCTCAAGAGTACTCCAAGGTAGTTATCGTGACTGTAGTTTGTATTATCTGCATACACAGGAAGTTCTTCTTCAACCGGAGTTTCAGTATAAACCGGCAGATAAGTGATTTCAAACTTGCTCATTCTGTAATTCCTTATGGTTTCTTCGTATCCCGGAATGGTTTCTTCAACTACTTCCTCAACTTTGGATATGACTTCCAGTACTTGTCCGTTTGACAGTTTTACTTCGAATCTTTCCAATGATCCGGCCAGGCTAAAGGTGGCACTCATAATTATCATTGCTGCGGTCAGGGTTATTTGATTAAGAGTTTTCATGACTTTGAGATTTTATGTGTTTAATTTTTTAAGTTTCTTTGTTTTGTTCTGCAAAATAATAAGCACACGTCGTGCCAAACATCGCAATTATATCATATAGAGACACTTACAAAGGAAAGATTATAAAAAATCAAAAGCCGAAGGTGTTTTAGTGTACGGTACGGGTCATACACTGTCCGGTTTTGGACAAATTGAAACGAGGCTGTCTCAAAAGTCAGTTTTGAGACAGCCTCGTTCTTTATGGTCAAACCAAGCGATATAGGGATACTCACATTAATTAACAACCATGCGTAAATTGAATCTTCCTGAGTGACCGCTTAAAGTAACCATATACACGCCGGATTTCAGACGGCCGGCTGGAACAACATATGCTTGTAAGCCGCCTGTTTCATCTGCACGTTGAGACGAGGAATAAACAATTTTCCCGAACAAATCCACAATCTGCAGGCTAAGATTTTCAAAAGGGCTTAACCCGGTTAATAAGATACTAAATCCATTTCCACTATTAGGGTTTGGGAAAAGATTAAACAATACATCTGACTGTAGTTCAAAATAAAGGGCAATCATATCGCTGTATTCAAAACTCCCGTCAAAGTCGGTCTGTTTCAATCTGTAATAATTCATTCCAGCTTCCGGATTTGTATCCCATGCTGAATAATTGAGCTTATTATTACTAAAACCATTTTCTGCCTGGCTCGCAACTACTGCAACAATTTCAAAGTTTCTGCCATCGCGACTTCTTTCAATGGTAAAGAAATCGTTATTGATTTCAGCGGCAGTTATCCATTCAAGCAAAACCATGTTCTCTTCGGCAGTTGCTGTAAATGAGAGCAGTTCTATGGGCAGTGCACCATCTACATCGGCACTTTGCCCCAAAGTAAAGTATCTGGTAGAGAAAGGAGAAAAACTTTGTGCGGTAACACTTATCCTGTTTGCTGCCACAACAGAATGATGTGACTGGCCGCGGCTTATCCATTGCGCTCCATTCCACTCAGCAACGTGCAAATACTCAGGAAGTTCAGGATGTTCAAACCATGGATATGTGGCATCCATGTCTGTTGTAAGTTGAATTCGGGCCTGTGCTCCGGTGGGGCCGTCTACTCTCCAGTATTCATTGGGATTTACCCAGCTTAGCTGACTTGTATTCATAAGGTCAGGGTCATTTATATTTTCTTCCATAAAATACTCGGCAGTCCAGTATAAATTGTTAAGACCGGGCTCCAGAATGCCTATCTCTCTTAGTGCTCCATTGTTTCCTACAGGAAACAGGTTGTTCATTCCAAATGTCAGCCTGCGGGTAAGCGGTCCGTTAATAAATGACTGATTGCTGTAGGCACCTATGGCTCCATTGTTGGCCCAGTTTAGCCTCAGCTGTGCATTATGGGTACTAACGATTCCGTTGGCAAGATTAAGGGTACCGGCAATATCAACACTACCCTCAATCGTTAAGCCGGCCGGATTGTTAATGTTCAATGTATGAAAATGGTTGCCTGCCCCCTGGAAGTTTCCACTGATAAGCTGAACAGAGCTTCCTGTCATATTGAGTCGCATCTGGGTTAAATCGAAATTCAGCGAAGCTTTATCTTCTTTAGTTAGGTTACCGGATAAATTGACTGTCTGGCTGTTATTTGCACCCAAGTGGGCATTGCCTTCAACGCGCAGATTACCCAGTATATTTATAAGCTGATTGGGTAAACGTTTAAAACCGGAGCCGGTTATAGTAAGATTTTGGAATTGGTTTGTATAGTCCGGAATAATTGTAAACGACAGGGGTCCGGTGTACTCCATTGTATTACCAGGAGTATTGAAAAACCCGGTATATCTTCCTGCCGGTAAAATATTTCTTCCGGAAGAAAGTGTGCCACCTCCTGATACTGTTCCAAAATTATGTCCATAGGTCTGACCAATTTCAATTCTCCCGTTAATGGTTACGGTATAGGCTTGTCTGCGGTTACCACCTGTAAGCACAGTATCACCTTCTGAAATGACAATATTGACACCTGCGGGAATAAAAGTCACTTCACCGCCATCACTTCTTGCCCATACATCCAGATCTGTCCATTCACCGCTTTTTACAGAGGTAAAG
>SKSE01000181.1 GCA_007118135.1 Bacteroidales bacterium
ATCCTGTTGCCGGAACTTGACGATCTGGCTCTTGAGATTGACTCCGTTATGTATGAAGCATCAAAGGGTGACCCCTTTATTCTTTTCTTTCACCAGGGAGAACTTATTGCGCAGGTATCAGATGATATGCTCAAAGGCAAAGAACGTCCCATGTTTTTTAGGGTAGATGAATTAACCGAAGATGAACTGATATTGTCAGATGATAATTTTGTCTACAATATGAAATATAAACCGGCAGAGATCACAACCTTTGCATTTGGTATTACCAATATAATCAGGGGCTTGTTGGGGATGCTGGTACTTATTGCTATTGCATGGGTTTTTAGTGCCAACAGGAAAGCAGTATCATGGAAAGTAGTTGGAATAGGGCTTTCCATCCAGGTACTTATTGCTTTCGGTATATTGCAGGTTCCCGCAATCCAGTATTTCTTTGAACTTGTAGGAAGTGTTTTTGTGGGAATACTTGATTTTACCAAGGCCGGAACAGAATTTTTATTCGGTGGTTTCCTGGATACAGAAACCTACGGGTTTATTTTCGCCTTCCAGGTATTGCCCACCATTGTATTTTTCTCGGCCCTTACCAGTCTGCTTTTTTACCTGGGAATAATCCAGAAAATCGTATATGGTCTTGCATGGCTGATGACCAAAGCCATGAAGCTTTCCGGTGCCGAGAGTCTTTCTGTGGCAGGAAATATTTTCCTCGGGCAAACCGAATCTCCTCTCATGATCAAAGCCTACCTACCCGATATGACCAAATCGGAAATCCTGCTGGTAATGACCGGTGGTATGGCTACCCTGGCAGGAGGTGTTCTTGCAGCCTATATCAGTTTCCTTGGCGGAGATGATCCGGTACAGCGGCTGATTTTCGCAAAACACCTTTTGGCTGCATCCATCATGGCAGCACCGGGTGCTGTTGTTGTTACCAAAATTCTTTATCCTCAAACCGAGGAAATTGATGAAACCATGGAGATTTCAAAAGACCGAATTGGAAGCAACGTACTTGATGCAATTTCAAACGGAACCGGAGAAGGATTGAAACTTGCAGCCAATGTGGCAGCTATGCTACTTGTTTTCATCGCTTTCATTGCTATGTTTAATTTCATTGTGGGCTGGATTGGCGACTTTACAAATCTTAACCCGAGAATAGCCGACATAACTAACGGTCAGTATCAGCAATTATCGCTGCAATTTATATTGGGTTACACATTTGCCCCCATCATGTGGTTGATTGGTGTTAGTCTGCCTGATATCACTTTGGTTGGACGTCTGCTTGGCGAAAAAATCATTATGACTGAGTTTATCGGATATGTAAGTCTGGCAGAACTTAAAGAAATGGATGCATTTGCAGATCCCAAATCAATTATTATGGCTACTTATCTGCTTTGTGGTTTTGCCAATTTTGCCAGTATCGGAATTCAGATCGGAGGTATCGGTTCATTGGCACCATCCCGAAGGGTTTTACTATCACAATTTGGTATGCGTGCATTGCTTGGTGGAACACTTGCAGGATTGATGAGTGCTACTATTGTAGGTATGATACTGGGATAGACTATTAGCCGGCAAAATCTGTTTTAATACTTTACTTGATTTCCGCATATTGCTTGTAGCATTGAAGAATTCTTTGATAAACCTGGTATTCTCGGGTGCCTACAATGTATTCATTGCTGATATTACAAAAATCAAGAAAAATATAATACTCCTGTTCGCTTTCAATTCCCGTTAATCTTCTCACGATATCAGGATTAACAATCCTTGACGCTCTTCGGGCCAATTCTGCATCTTCGGAGACTTCGCGAAATTTGGCCATTTCACGACCCCTTCGACTGAAATGGTCATACAAAGCTGTAATTGGGCCGGGTATGACAATACCAGCTCTTTCACCGGGTTCAGGTTGAAAACCTATATCAGGAAGATTGAATTCAAAAGGAGGATCAGGGTCTTCAAAATTCAGAAAAGCATATTTAAATTCGGTGAATGTTGCCCAGGGATAAACATCTACTGTTGGTAACTGGTAAGTTTTATCTATCAACGACACAAAAATCCTTGTCTCGCTCGCAAGCATTTCCGGGGTAATCATCAATGTATCACTAACAAATCCTACAGCCTGAAAAAGTATGCTGTCGCCGGGATTTACCATGATGGCAAAAGAACCATTGGTTCCTGATGTTGTACCCCTTACACGGTTTAAATTGATGATGTGTACATTGGGAATTGCCGTTGAATCTCTTTCATCAACTACAAATCCTCTCAATGTCACCGGCCGATCCTGTGTCTGTGCAGCAAGATTCAACGATAATCCCTGAATAACAAGAATAACTAAAATGATGCTTTGCGCAAAACTTGTATTTATTATGGAAGGAATGCTTCTCATGTAAATTTTCCTGAAATGACTTTCAAACCCATAAATCGCACAAATAAGGTACCAAACATCTGAAATAATATCACAATTTGCAAATTGAATCTGTTATAACAATCAAACTTATGAAATTTACTTATCAAAATAATGTTTTGTCTGTTAATAATTCTCAAGAAATCAGTTAAACCCCTTCTAATATCATGAACTTTAAACTTGCTTTTAAAACCCATATAGCATAACTTTGGGCGGTTCAATTCCGGGAATATTTAAAATATGGAATTAAAATACAGTGCTTTTAATACTGTAAACCAACCCGGAAGCTACAAGCTATAAATTCATTATTAATTCTAAATCATGCAGCAGTATCTTCAATTGATGAAGCATGTACTTGAGACCGGCGTAAAAAAAGAAGACCGTACCGGTACAGGGACTTTAAGTGTTTTTGGCTACCAGATGCGTTTTGACTTGTCAAAGGGGTTTCCCCTGGTAACAACCAAGAAGCTTCATCTTAAATCTATCATACATGAACTTTTGTGGTTTTTGAAAGGTGAAACCAATATCAAATATCTTAAAGAAAATGGAGTAAGAATATGGGATGAATGGGCAGATGAAAACGGCAACCTGGGACCTGTATATGGTGCCCAGTGGCGAAGCTGGAACAGTGCTTCAGAACCCATCGATCAGATCAGCCGGCTTGTAGAGCAGATTAAATCGAATCCCGATTCAAGGCGCCACATGGTAAGTGCATGGAATGTGGGTGAAATTGAGAAAATGGCTTTACCTCCCTGCCATATCCTGTTTCAGTTTTATGTAGCCAACGGAAAACTTTCATGCCAGTTGTACCAGCGAAGTGCCGATATTTTTCTGGGTGTGCCGTTTAATATTGCATCCTATGCCCTGTTTACAATGATGATTGCACAGGTTTGCGATCTGGAGCCCGGTGATTTTGTTCATACTTTTGGCGATGCACATCTTTATTCAAACCACCTGGAGCAAGCGAAACTACAGCTGAGTCGCGAACCTCGTCAACTACCCTGGATGATTATTAATCCTGATGTTAAAAACATATTTGAATTCAGATATGAAGATTTTACTCTTGATAGTTACAACCCACACCCTCATATAAAAGCAAAAGTGGCTGTTTAATTCAAACAATCAACTTTCAAAAAAACCAAAAACACAAAACATGAAGTTAATACTCATAGCAGCCGTTGCCAACAACAATGTAATAGGAGGAGACAATAAACTCCTATGGAATCTGCCTGCAGATTTAAAGCATTTCAAAAATCTCACCATGGGGCATACACTTATCATGGGTCGAAAAACATTCGAAAGCATCGGAAAAGCTTTGCCCGGTCGCAGAACCATTATTGTTACCCGGCAAAGTGATTATGAAGCCCAGGGATGCGAAATAGTTTCAGATCTTAAAGAAGCTATTTGCAAGGTTCGTGAAGAGTCCGAAGTATTTGTGGCCGGCGGCGGAGAAATTTACCGGCAGGTAATGGGGCTGCATTATGCACGAAGAATATATCTTACCCGTGTATATGCAAACTTTGAAGGCGATAGTTTTTTCCCCAATATCGATACTGAAAAGTGGGAACTGGTTGACAGGGAAGATTTTGAACCTGATGAGAAAAATCCGTATCCATATGCATTCCTTACTTACAAACGAAGGAGATAGGTTAAAATTAAGATTAGGGGTAAGGGTAAGCGATAGCGATTTGAGATTACGGATAAGATGTTTACATGTTGATGGTTTGATGGGTTTAGCAATAAATATATGATAGAAGTGAAATCTCCAAACTGAAGATTACGGAATTAAAGTTAAGAATAGTGATTAGGTTTTTTTTTTCTTTTTTCGGGCAGCGGGAAATAAAACATTGTTAAGAATGAGCCTGTAACCCGGAGAATTGGGAAAAAGGTTCAGATCTGTTGGCGGATCACCAACAAAATGACGATAATCTTCAGGATCGTGCCCTCCATAAAAGGTAAATGTTCCCTGCCCGAAACTTCCATGGATATATCGAACTTCATCCTTTGCCCTGGTTTCACCGAGTATAGTTACCGTAGGTTTTACCAGGTGTCTTTTAAATGCTGTGGTCTGTCCCATAAATCCTTTTACAAGCGATTCATGATTTTGTGTCAGCATGGTTGGGACAGGGTCCCACTTGGCAGAAAATTCAAATAATGAAAAGAAATCAGTACGTTGATCTCTTCCTGTTTTAGGCACATCAATGTTGGACTTTGCATACTCGTAAGGGTTGGTTACAATCTGGAAATTATGGAATGCAAAAGTGCGTGAAAAATCAAGTTTCTCTTGCGCATTAGGATCCATTGGTGTACCATCAAAAACTTCATGAACAATATCAATACCTTCGGCTGCAAGAGCAATATCGATGCTTTCTGGTGCTGAACACATGGCAAACATATACCCTCCACCGGCAACAAACTGCTGTATGCTTTTTGCTACTGCCAGTTTAAGGTCGGCAACACGATTAAACCCAAGCTTTCGGGCAAGTTCCTCAGCAAGTTGCACATCGCGTTTGTACCAGTCAGCATTACGGTAGGCTGCCCAGAATTTTCCAAACTGACCCGTAAAATCTTCATGATGCACATGCAGCCAGTCGTATAATGGCAATACTCCGGAAATTACTTCTTCGTCATAAATAGGGTCATAGGGTATTTCAGCATACGAAAGAGCAAGGGTAACAGCATCATCCCATGGAAGGCTGTGTGGTGGGGTGTATACAGCAATCCGGGGTACTTTATGCAGAACAATTTGCTCCATGTTTACATCGGGATGTGCAATCTCATTGATGATGGCATTAGCCTGTACATCAGCTATAACCTGATAAGATACTCCCCTGATGGCCATTTCCTGTTCAAATCGATTATGATGCGGAAACATAAAGCTTCCCCCACGGTAATTAAGCAACCAGCTAACCTCCAAATCATATGTAAGCACATAATATGCGATTCCATATGCCTTCAGATGGTTGCTCTGAGAGTTATCCATGGGTATTAAAATATGCGCAGAATGAGCTGTTAAAACACTCATAACTGCAAAAACCATAGAAAGAAAAATCTTTTTGAACATGTTCATAACATAAATTTACTCAAAAAATACAACACCCGTAATTGATGAGAGCTTAAAAAATCAAAACTTTTCTGCATTTATAATACGTGCAGAAAAGTTATTTAGTATTAATACCCGAAAACCAAAAGATTAGTTCAGAAGACTTAGTATTATTTAATCCCGAATAAGCAGCATTTCGAACCTATCGGTTCTGAACATTAAAAGGGTACTTCGTCGTCGTTATCATCATTCATGCGTGATGGAAGAGTAACTACATTTTGTGCCGGGGAATCAAATGCAGAAGAGGGTCTGAGATCACTGCCAGGGTCATAAGCAACATTTTCGTAATCCATAAATTTGGCAAACTTATCAACAAACCTTAACGGAACGTCTTCAAGGGCACCGTTTCGGTGTTTGGCGATGATAAATTCAGCAAGGCCTTCGGTTGAATTTCCCTGCTCATCTTCATGAATTTTATAATATTCAGGACGATAAATAAAGCTAACCATATCCGCATCCTGCTCTATGGCACCTGACTCACGAAGGTCGGAAAGAATGGGTTTTTTCGTTCCACCGCGGGTTTCAACAGCACGACTAAGCTGTGACAGTGCAATAATTGGTATGTTTAGCTCTTTGGCAAGGCTTTTCATAGATCGTGAAATATTACTAATTTCCTGTTCACGATTACCGCCTTTATCGCCGGTACCCGACATAAGCTGCAGGTAGTCAACAATAACCAGTTGTATATCGTGCTGAGCTTTTAACCTTCTGCATTTTGCCCTTAACTCAAATATGGAAAGAGCCGGAGTATCATCAATATACAACGGAGCATCAGTAAGGTTACTGAGTTTGGCATTGAGTTGCTCCCATTCGTATTGCTCAAGTTGCCCACGTTTAAGTTTATCGGCTGCAAGTTCCGATTCACTGGCAATCAGGCGCGTAACAAGCTGCACGCCTGCCATTTCGAGAGAAAAGAAGGCAACTGGTTTTTTAAAATCCACAGCAATGTTTCGGGCCATGGTAAGCACAAATGCTGTTTTACCCATACCCGGGCGGGCTGCCAATACTATAAGGTCAGATTTTTGCCAGCCTGCTGTAACCCTATCAATAGCAGAAAATCCGGATGGCACTCCACTAATATGACCTTCCTGATCGCGCGAATTTTCAATCTGCTTAATGGCCTCTTTTACGAGTGAAGGCATATCGGCATAATTTCGGCGAAGGTTGGTTTCACTTACGGCAAAGAGTTCTTTTTCGGCTCTGTCAAGGATATCAAAAACATCGCTTGAATCTTCGTATGATTCTTTGATGATAGTGTCGGAAATACGGATAAGTTCACGTTGCAAATACTTTTGCAAAACGATGCGGGCATGAAACTCAACATTTGCAGCTGAAGCAATCCGGTTGGTAAGCTGCGAAATATAATAGGCACCTCCAACCGATTCCAACTCTCCGCTCTTCTGAAGTTTTTGGGTAACAGTAAGAATATCTACAGGTTCAGAATCGGAGAAAAGCTGATGAATGGCCTTGAAAATTTTCTGATGAGCCTCTTTATAAAAAACTTCGGGTTTCAGAATATCTACTACATTGGTAAGCGCATTTTGTTCAAGCATCATGGCACCTAATACAGCCTCTTCAAGATCGATAGCCTGAGGGGGTACACGACCATGGTCGGCTAACTGAGCAAATCCGGCAATAGATAATGTTTTCGCTGTTCTTCTGGTCTGAGCGCTTTGTTTCTTCTCCGTGTTTTCCATGCGACAAAAATAACCAATCCGCCATTATAAAATGATGAAAATCCGGAATTAAGTTTTCAACATACCGGTAGGCCAATCCAGTAAAAGGTTTTAATAAAAAACATCTGTAACAAGCTGCTTATCAGAATTATAAAATCACACACCTGAATTACAGATGTTTACCTATCCCTGGAAAAAATCCAGCCAAAGCTTGTGTAAATTCACCAGATTTTTCAATTTGGAATTCATGTAATTTTCAAGATATGTGAGCCCTTCCTGCCTTTCTTTTTCATTTTCGCTTAGTACCAGTTTTTGGTAAAGGGCATCGGCTTCCTGGGGAATCTCAAGATTTTCCGGAAGTTTTTCCAACGGCCTGTCAAATCGGACAAGAATATCTTCAGCTTTCTTTAGTTTTTTCATTGTGGGGTAAACAACGAATTGCTCATCCCATGGTTGTCTCAAATCTAAAAGTTTTGACTTTATGGATATAAAAGCATCATTTTTCTGCGGCAAGTTTCGGGCATAATGATCTATCAATGCCTTTTCTATTGTATCATTGAAAACCCATATCAGATCATATTGTTCCGTTTGTTCCAATAAAAGTTCGCCTATATCATTCTGCGGATTTTTACCTGGTTCAGTAATGAGCAAGTCGCTTTTTTGAGTTTGCAAGTCCATCCATCCCAATCCAAAGGGAAGAATTTCATATGGCCTTGTACCGTTAAACAATGGGATTGCCGGAGCAAATGTAAAAGTCTCCAGAATAAGCTGTTTTTTCTCACTCCCGGGAAAGTAACCCGAAAACCTGTCTTTATCAGAAACGGGTTTATTGTTCCGGATACTTTTCAGCGGCTTTTGATACCCCGGTTTAATCAAAACGGATTCCGGGAGATCATCAATTGATTTTATTCCTTTGTTATTATACCATTCAAACAACTGCCTCTCATCAATACCTTCCAAAAGAAAAATTGAATCTTCAGGAACCTTTTTCCAGCAGTGGCCTATAAAATCGCAGGGATAAGGATCGTTGCAATGTATACCAATAGGAATATCAGGAGAACTTTTCAGTGCAATTGTATGCTTGAGTTCACTTAGGATATCTGCCACAGATTCATTTTTGAGCCTTACATCTTCCAGCCTGCTCTCCAGTTTGAATAATTTCCATGGATGTATTTCTCCTTCTCTTATAAAGTCCCTGTCAATAAAAGCAATAAAAAAGTCATCCAGTTTCAGCCCGCCGCCGTTTATCACATAATATTGCAATGCTGCATCCCAATGATAGGTTTCGGAAACAGCCTTACTGCTCTTAACTTCAACACCTTTCCATTGTCCGTTTTCCCTGTAAAGTATATCAAGTGCAACCACAACATCATCATAAGAAAAAGCAGCTTCGTATATCACGTCGGTTTTGCCTTCCATGATAAGCACTCGGGTTTTTTCAACCGACTTAGCCATTTGAAAGTGAGTTTTGGGAGACGCATCTACACCTCCGGGAAATAATTCCCTGGCATATATGCCCACATTGGTTCCCCTTACAAACTTTGCTCTCTGTTCTGCACTGAGCGGATCGCGCAGAAAATAGCGGTTTTTATAGAGATAAAGAGCTTTGCGACACTGAAGGCCCTTAATAAAAGTAGATTTCGACAGAACAGGTTTTTTCTTTTTTTCTGTCATGATAAAATTTTTTGTTTGGTAAAGCTTATAAAATGTACTCTACATTTTCATCATCCAGTTCACCGGCAAAAGTATATTTTAAAAATAACCGTGCGGTAGTAACCACATCCTTATTGCAATATATAGCTATCCTTTTCAGATCTTTTTCTTTCCAGTAAACCCTTGCCACGTCTGATCCCTTTATATCATCTTTGGGTGTGGGAATTCCAAAAACTGTTGCAAGTAAGGCCAGTGATGTATAGTTCTTGTAATCACCAAATTTCCATAACTCCATAGTATCCAGGTGGGTTACTTCCCAGGGCTTTTTGCCCTGCAGATTAATGATTTTGGGAAGTGGGATACGGTTTATCAACATGCGTCTGGCAATATATGGGAAGTCGAATTCGCGGGAGTTATGTCCGCAAAGGTAATTATCATTACTATTGAAACTGTTATTGAGCAAAGCTGCAAAATCTCTCAGCAGTTCTGATTCATCATCCGAGTAAAACGCTTTACATCTGAATTTCAATTCATCTCCATCATCATAAAAAAAGCCTGCCGAGATACAGACGATTTTACCAAATTCACTGTATATTCCTGCCCGCTCATTGAAAAGTTCACCGGCAGTTTTTTCCTGATCACCCCTTATTCGATCAGCTTTATTCTCCCATAATTCTTTAAAACTATCTGCAAGCTGTTCGTAGTCAGATACTATTGGAGCAGTTTCCACATCAAGAAACAGAATTTTCTTTAAATCAATATTATTGAGCATTTGATTTATGGATAATAATTCAACAATCAGTTGTTTCCGGTTATTTTAAACTCAGTGCGCCGGTTTTTTGCCCGACCCTCTTCTGTTTCATTTGTTGCCACAGGCTGACTATCGGCATAGCCTGCATATGATAATCTTGACTTATCAATGCCTTGTTCATGGAGATAATTATAAACACTCAGAGCTCTGTTTTCCGACAACGTTTTATTATAGGAAAAACTACCGGTGCTATCGGTATGTCCGCTGATTTCAATTTTTATGTTTGGGTTTTGCTCAAGGAAGTTGTACAAACGTCTGAGTTCAACTATGGACTCATCAAGTAACTCATGGCTGTCGAACTCATAAAACACATTTCTGAGTACCACCGATTCACCTTCTCTGATGGGTTGCAAAGGAATATCATAAATGTGAGGGTCAATTCCGGTTCTTACATCATCAAAAGAGAAATTTTCAGAGAAGAAAAGGTAACCATCGCGCCAAACATTCAAAGCAAGATTTCTTCTAACTGGAATTGGTATAAGAAATTCACCTGTTGTTTCTCTTGAAAAAGATTGTACCAGTATTTCTTCCGACTCAAGGTCAATAAGTTCAAAAGCTGCTCTGAGCCTTTGGTTGGAGATGGCATCGAACACAAACCCTTTCATATAGGTAACCATTTGAGGTCTCGCTTCTTCATATAACTCAAAGAAATACAAATCGGAACCACCTTCGCCGCCGGGTTGCTCTGAAGCAAAATAAGCTTCTTTCCCTGAAGCACCTACAACAAGGGAAATCTCATCAGCATAAGTATTAATAGGATAACCCAGATTTACCGGTTCCTGCCACTCGCCATTTTCTCCTTTTACAGTATAAAACAGGTCCATTCCTCCCATACCCATATGTCCGTCTGACGCAAAAAACAATGTCCGGTTATCGGGATGGATAAAAGGAGACATTTCTCTTCCCCG
>SKSE01000201.1 GCA_007118135.1 Bacteroidales bacterium
TCATCGAGTGGGTAATTGATATTAAAGCCCGTACCTTCTGCTTCTCTCTTCTCCTTGCGAAATCCGCAGAAATAGGGGTAGGTTGTAGACGGATGGCCGTGAATGCTAACAGTAAGCACATCGCTTCGTTTGTAAAAGATTTCCTGTTGTCCGTTACCGTGATGGTAATCAATATCCAGGATGGCTACCTTACCCAGCTTCGAGAGATAATCAGCAGCAATGGCTGCTGTATTGAGATAGCAGAAGCCTCCGAACACCCTGGTTTCTGCATGATGCCCGGGCGGTCTTACCAGGGCATAGGCAAGTCCACCGTTTTCAATAAGTTTATTTGCACAGCTCAGGGCACAGTCAACTGCCCCGGTTGCTGCCTTCCAAACATTGTGATGGATGGGTGTAAATGTATCAATACAAAAATATCCTGCCAGCACATTTACATCTTTGGGTCGCACATTCACATTGCGGATGGGAAAAATGTAGGGATATACTGAATTTCCTTTGGGAAAGTTTTCACCGGCATTTTTTAAGAAATCAACCAGATCGTTGCTGTGTATCTGCCTGATATATTTTTCAGAAAACTTATCCACCTTGACAGGTTCAAAAATTCCTGAATTTTCAATGGCATTCATGATGCTGGCAATTCTTACGGGTGCTTCCACATATCCCACTTCCTTCACGTGATGAATATCATGATGATTGTTTACGGCCAGATAAATACGATTTTTATGATTCCCTGCTGCCAGATGATTTCCTTTTAAAGATGCATCAGACAGATGATTCCCGTGATTGTTTTTTCCAGTTAGTTTTGCTTTTGAAATATACTTGTATTCCCTGAGTTTTATCGGATCATCCTGAAAAGAATCCGCTACCTTATTAATGTATTCAACCGGACAATAATCGCCATATTTTCTGTACAAAATGGCTTTTACCACTTTACGTGTTCTTTCAGATGAAGGAAGTACCTGTTGGTCAAGATTATCAAAAACCAGGTAGGGCGGACAGGTATCCCCTTTTTTTACCGGTGTTTCATAAAGTGTTTTGATGACAGGTCTTGCACCATATCTTTCGTAGAATTTAAGCCTGCTGGCATTGAGTTTCAGATTTTCATCACCCGGACACAATTTTTCATCATCGGGAAGACACTCCATAAAAATTCCGCAGGATTTAAGCATCAATGCCTCTTCCCTGCATCTTTCATACAATGCTCCACCCACTCCGGTAGTGACCAGGTTTTTTTGTGTGGCAATATAATCCAGGTAGCAGAAATCAAGATCCGGAGCATGAAATAAGAGTGCAAATCCTTTTACATTGCCATCAAAATTATCTGCAACCAGCAATATGGACCTGAACTGGTATTTCAGGGGATTATGCAACTGATCCGGGAGGAGCCGGATTTTGGCTTCATCAACCGATGAAAACCTTTGCCGCAAAATATCCATTACCTGCCCTACAGCATGTTTATTCATCGGATAGATATCATCCGTTATTTTCCTGATCCTGAACATATTATCAGAATATCATACAAAAACTGCCGGTTTAAAAACTCAAATGCCGAAAACTGATTGCGTTTTCCGTTCTCCCGTCTCCCGTCTCTTCTAATAATCCGGGTAGACAAATCTTTTCCCTTCAAAGTTTCTCAGGATTACGTTACCGTTTTCCCTACCCTGAAAATAGTCGGGAAGTAAAGGTATCTTGCCACCTCCGCCGGGTGCATCGATAACATAATGGGGTACAGCATATCCGGAAGTATGACCACGAAGTCCTTCAATGATCTCCAGTCCTTTGGCCACTGAAGTCCGGAAATGGGCTGAACCCAGGATCGGATCGCACTGATAGAGGTAATAGGGTCTTATACGGTTCTTCAACAAGCCGTGCATCAGGTTTTTCATAACGGGAACGTTATCATTGATCCCCTTAAGAAGAACTGTCTGGCTACCCAGTGGTATACCTGCATTGGCAAGTCTTTGCAATGCCTGTGAACTTTCGGGTGTCAGCTCATCGGGATGTGTGGCATGCACACTGATAAACAGCGGATGATACTTTTTCAGCATATTTACCAGCGACCGGTTAATCCTTTGTGGCAATACCATGGGCACCTTGGTACCGATCCTGGTGATCTCAACATGAGGAATACTTCTCAGCGACTGAAGCAGAAAATCGATGCTTTTATCGGACATGGTAAGCGCATCACCTCCACTAATGAGCACATCCCTGATCTCTTCATGCTCCCTGATGTATTTGATTGCAGGAAGCCAGGCATGAATACCCTGGTGACATTTTTTCGATGCAACCATATGCGAACGGGTACAATAGCGGCAGTAAGCAGCACAGAAACCGGTTACCAGAAAAAGTACGCGGTCAGGATAACGATGCACCAGGTTGGGTACAACACTGTCATGACCCTCGGAAAGCGGGTCAGATGCTTCGCCCGGACTAACAAGAAACTCGTCAAGCACCGGAACCATTGATCGCCTCAGGGCCTGTTTGCTGTCATAGGGATCAAGCAAAGAAGCATAATAGGGTGTAATCCTTAACGGCAGATTGTCGTGATAGCCCGGACGCGGGCGGATCTCATTTTCCGTAAGGTGCAAAACACGCGATAAGGACTGTAAACCGGTAAACGAGTTTTTCAACTGCCATTGCCAGTTGTTCCAGTCTTTAGGTGTTGCATCAGGAAAATAACGTTGTAGAAAAGCCATTGAGCGATCGCTGATGATCAGCTCGTTGTTTGTGTTTATTACAGGCTTTGACAGAGACAAACCACTGGGAGGTTCGTCAGGTTCATCGGCCTCAGGAGTACCATTTCCGCCGGAAACGGCAACCTTGGGTTGAAGCTCGGAAGCTTTCATTTCTTTTTTGCTAAAAGAACTGTTTAGTGTAACAAAATTTTAAAGGCCATGGTCTCAAAAGTATTGAATATAGTACGTTTCCGCAATTTTATTCAAAGCCTGAAACTCACCGCAATAGTACACTTTTTTTAAATACAAAACACATCTAGATGTATTTTTTTTAAATTATTTTTACAACACATTAATAGTTGACATACAGTCATTTACATGAATAAAACAGATGAAATTAAAAGGGAAGTGACCTGAAACGTTCTTCAATGATTGCGGAAACCCAAATAATGAGTTCAAAAAGGAAATCAAGTGGAGTATTTTCCCCTGGAAATAACCAAAAGACCAATCAAAGTAATAAGCCCATTAACTATAAGTATCTCAAATCCAAACCGGTAACCCCAGAGAAGTTGTTCAGAATTGATGCTGAGCAGATAACTTAAAGCAGGTGATAAAACGCATACAACAGGCACCCATTTATCCCTTACCTGCCGTTTGATGTAAAGGCCGAAAAAGAATAAACCCAGCAAGGGTCCGTATGTGTAGCCTGCAATTGTAAAGAGTTTACTGATAAGCGCTGTATCATTTATAGCCCGGTAGCCAATAATGATAAACAACACAATAATGGCAAAGCTTATATGTACGATATAGCGAATTTTTTTGATTTTCTCCTCAGTTACACCCGGTTTTCTTTTCAAACCCAGAAAATCGATAACAAAGGTTGTCGTAAGCGCTGTAAGTGTACCATCGGCACTGGAATAGGCCGCAGAGATCAGGCCGAAGAAGAATGTCAATCCGGCAAACACGCTCAGATATTGCAGGGCAATGGTGGGAAAGAGATCATCGGAGGTCTGGGCAAGGCTAACATCAAACTTTCCGGCATACAGCCATAAAACGGCACCCAGAAACAGAAAAATAAAATTGACCGGGATAAGAATAAAACCAAAACTGAACATATTTTTCTGTGCATCTCGAAGATTGCGGCAACTCAGGTTTTTCTGCATCATGTCCTGGTCGAGACCTGTCATAACAATGGTAATGAACATGCCTGCAAAAAACTGTTTAAGGAAAAACCTCTGATCGTTGATATCCGTTATCATCATTCGGGTGTATCCCCTGGACGATGCTTCATTCCATATTTCACCAAGTCCCATACCCAGGCTTTTCGCCACAATAAATATGGTAATGATAACTGCAGAAATCATAAATGTTGTTTGCAGGGTATCAGTCCAAACAATGGTTTTTATACCCCCCTGGAAGGTATAAAGAAGAATCAGAACCATAAACAAACCCACAGTTACACCGAAGGGTATTCCCCAATGATCAAAAACAAAGAGCTGAAGCACATTTACCACAAGAAACATCCGGAATGAAGTGCCTATAAGTCTTGACAGCATAAAATAAAATGATCCGGTTTTGTAGGAAGCCATTCCGAATCGTTTCTCAAGGTAGGTATAGATGGTTGTAAGATTCAGTCGGTAGTAAAGCGGCAGTAAAATCAGTGCAATCACAAAATAGCCTGCCAGATAGCCGAAAACAAGAACCATGTAGGAAAAACTTTCAGCCTTTACCAATCCGGGAACAGACATAAAAGTTACTCCCGACAAGGATGCTCCTATCATACCGTAAGCAACCACATACCATGGAGAGTTCCGGTTACCCAGGAAGTAGGTTTCATTGTTTGCCCTTCTTACGGTAATGCGGGAAATAATGAAAATCAGCAACGTATAAATCAGGAAGCTGAATAGGATCAGAGTCGACGACATGCTTTGCTACCTTTAAATGAAAGGGCAAAAATAGGAAAAGAAATCCGAATTTTTTTCAATCCAGACTTATGGTTCTTCAAAGCTGCTTCCGGTTTATTGGCGTGGGGAGTGAGATTAACAATGTCAAATCTCAGAGTAAAAATCAGGTTCATGCCCTGAGTTATTTGATTTTTCTGGCCATACCCATAAAATAAATCATTTTATTCTCAAAGAAACGGATATAAAGTTTCAATCCACCGGTCTTCGGTAATGAAAAAACTACCCATTTCTTCCCATTTTTCAAGGATTCGCTGGTTTTTCATTTCTTCAACACTTAACCTGCGATTTTTGGCTTCCCTTACTACAGCGAAAGTTTTTGCCAGCTCATTATGCCAATTCATCAAATCACTATGGTTAAAAACAGGACCATGTCCTCCAACAAAAATGGCATTTGCCGGAAAATGATTTATAATCTTTTCCACATTTTCCATAAACTGAACAGGGTGTCCGCCATTATTGGTATCCACAAAGGGGAAGAAGCCTGCAAAGAGCAAATCACCTAATACTACTACATTCGCTTCAGGAAAATAAATTATCAGGTCACCTTCGGTATGCCCCCCGGGCAAATGGGTTATCTGTATTCTTTCTTTATTGAATTCCAATTCCATATTATCATCAACGAGAATGTTGGGAAGAGCATAATCAGGAAATGCAGGAATCATAATTTCTCCCCTTCGTTGCTCCTGTGAAAGAAATTTTTTCACACTTGGATGCGCAATAATATCAGCTTCTTTGCCAATGACTTTGTTACCACCGGTGTGATCGGCGTGCAGGTGTGTATTGATAAGATATTTAACAGGTTGGTCTGTTAAGCCCGCGATCTTATCCTTAAGCGCATCTGCGCTTTGTTCATAGGCGGCATCAATCACCAGGGTACCATCATCTCCATGAAAAGTTACCACAGCAACGGCATTGGCTACAAAAAGACGGTGTAAGCCGGGGGCTAACTCTGTTAAATCTATTTCTACATTTGACCAGTCGCGCTGGGCAAGTGTGATTGATGGGATCAATGCCATCAGTATGAGTATCTTTTTCATAATTTACTGATTAAGTTCACATTATAGAATACAATTTCAACAAAGATGATAAAAAAATGTTTTTCAAAAAACCCATCTATGTTCAAAATGCACAGATGGGTTTTTAAAATACGTTTTACTTTGAAAACATCAGAATGCAGAACCTGCCAAAACAAGAGCAACAATAGAAACCAGTTTAAGCAGAATATTAAGAGAAGGCCCTGAAGTATCCTTGAGCGGGTCACCCACAGTATCACCCACTACAGATGCTTTATGAGCTTCTGAACCTTTACCGTATTCCTTATCTTTATACACGATACCCCTTTCAATCAATTTTTTGGCATTATCCCATGAACCACCGGCATTGGATTGTAAAATGGCCAGCAATACACCGGAAACGGTAACACCTGCAAGCAAACCACCCAAGGCTTCAGCACCCATTGTAAGCCCGATGATAACAGGTACTGAAACTGCAATTACTCCGGGAAGGATCATCTGACGCAAAGCGGCGCGGGTGGAAATGGTAACACACTTTCCGTATTCCGGAGTTCCTTCAGCTTCATTCATGATCTTTTTATCTTTCTCACTATACATGCTCGGATGGGTTCCCTGCTCACTGTTTCTTCTCATCACTTCCAAAGCTTTTTTTAGTGGTTCAATAGTTTGAAACTGCCTGCGTACCTCCTCAATCATGGATTGGGCAGCATCACTTACCGCTTTGATGGTAAGGGCAGAGAAAACGTAGGGCATCAGCGCACCTAGAAAAACTGCTGCAATTACAGTGGATTTGGACACATCAATTGATGTAATGTTTGCCGCAGTCATATATGCACCAAACAAAGCCAAAGCTGTAAGTGCTGCAGAACCGATGGCAAATCCTTTACCGATGGCTGCAGTGGTATTACCTACCGCATCGAGCTTATCGGTTTTTTCACGCACATCTTCAGGTAGTTCCGACATTTCTGCAATACCACCGGCATTGTCTGAAATGGGACCGTAGGCATCAACCGATAGTTGAATACCCAGGTTGGAAAGCATACCCACAGCCGCTATTGCAATACCATATAATCCACAAAGATGAAATACCAAAACAATGGCAACTGCAATGGTAAGAATAGGTATTATGGTAGAAAGCATTCCAATACCTAAACCACTGATAATATTGGTTGCTGAACCTGAAGTTGATTGTCGGGCAATGATTCTTACCGGGAGGTAATTCAATCCGGTAAAGAATTCGGTTGAATAACCAATTATTAAACCCGCTACAAGCCCGATAATAGATGCAAGGAATATATTAAATGATGAAATCTCGCGAATCAGTGGTGAACCATCAGCGGCGGTGTACAAAGGATCTGTAAAAACCCAGCTTGATGGAAGAATAAAAGAGATAATAATGTATGAAAAAACGACCATAATCCCTGCCGATATCAGTTCACCCATATTCAATGCTGTTTGTGGGTTACCACCTTCCTTAACTCTTACAAAAAAAGTACCCACCATGGAAGCAAAAATTCCAGCTCCTGCAAGGAATAATGGTAAAAGTACAGGAGATAAACCACCAAATCCATCAACAAAATCAGGACTTATCATAAAGGCAGCACCTAATACCATAGCCGCAATGATTGAACCCACATAAGATTCGAAAAGGTCAGCCCCCATACCGGCAACATCGCCCACATTGTCTCCAACGTTATCGGCAACCGTAGCGGGGTTGAGCGGGTGATCTTCGGGGATACCTGCTTCAACTTTACCCACAAGGTCAGCACCCACATCAGCTGCTTTGGTAAAAATACCACCACCCACACGACTGAAAAGCGCTATGGAGGAAGCACCAAAAGAAAAACCGGTAACAATGGAAAGCACTTTATTCAGACTGTCAAAACTTTCAACACCAAACATGTGTGCGTAAACTATAAAAAGAATGCTAAGGCCAAGGATTCCGAGCCCCACAACACTCAAACCCATTACACTTCCACCTGCGAAAGCAACTTTCAGAGCCTGATTAAGACTGCTGCGTGCAGCATTTGTAGTTCTTACATTAGCCCGGGTTGCAATGCGTAATCCGATAAAACCCGCCAGCCCGGAACAAAAAGCCCCGGCAACAAATGAAAATGCGACCAGGGGATGCGATGTTTCAGTGCCTGTGGTAAGAGCCAGTAGTAAGGCCACTGATACCACAAATATGGCAAGGATCTTATACTCTGCTTTTATAAAAGCCATTGCACCTTCAAAAATGAAATTCGATATTTTAATCATTTTTTCATTTCCCTTGGGTTGCTTCGTTATCCATGATGTTTTGTAAATGGTGAAAAGAATCGCCGCCACTCCTATGACAGGCACAAGGTAGATTAAGTAATTTTCCATAAAAGGTTGTTTTTGGATTTAAGAGGTTTAATTAATATTTATTGTTATGATTTAATTTATTATTCAAAAATAAAAATATTATTCTATTAACAAAGCATTTATTAACCCTAAATTTATTTTTTTTGTCATGCAGAATTATTTTTCATATAATCCGGACCCAAACTAAATCTATTGTGTTTTGTTTATAACACGTTTGAGAATATCCCTTTTTTTAAAGAGTTTTCTTGGATGCAATTATTATCTTTGACCTGTTTATAACCAAAAGAATCATATTTTGGAAAATTTCTCATCAAAACTATTACAAACAGCCGTAGAAGAATTTTCAAAATTACCGGGAATAGGACGAAAAACATCCCTCCGGCTGGTTCTCCATTTGCTCAGACAGGATCCTCAGGATGTGCAGTATTTTGCCACAGCCATAAGCAAACTCAGAGAGGAAGTTGTGTATTGCAAAAGTTGTCATAACATCAGCGACCGCGAAGAATGCGATATATGCAGCTCACCCAGACGGGATAAGAGTATTATTTGCGTAGTGGAAGACCTCAGGGATGTTATCGCTATTGAAAACACCGGCCAGTATCATAGTTTGTATCATGTACTGGGAGGTATCATTTCGCCCATGGACGGAATCGGGCCCGATGATTTAAACATTCAATCGCTGGTTGAAAGGGTAAAAAACAATCCTGTGCAGGAAATCATTCTTGCACTTAGCACAACAATGGAAGGCGATACCACCAACTTTTATATTTACCGAAAACTTCAGGACCTTAATGTAAAGGTATCGACTATTGCCCGTGGTATTGCCATTGGCGATGAACTTGAATATGCCGATGAGGTTACACTGGGCCGTTCAATCATGAACCGTACACCCTATCAACTCAACATTCCCAACCCCAGATAAAACAGGCTGAAAGAATGAAGCTATCAGTTATTATTGTAAACTACAATGTGAAGTACTTTCTGGAGCAATGCCTGAAATCGGTATTCATTTCAGGAAAAGACCTTCAAATGGAAGTTTTTGTGGTTGACAATAATTCTGTGGATGGTTCAGTAGAGATGGTAAAAGAAAAGTTTCCGCAGGTGAAACTCATTGCCAATAAGGAAAACACCGGCTTTAGCCATGCCAACAATCAGGCATTAAAAAAGGCAACAGGAGAATTTATTTTATTGCTTAACCCCGACACTGTAGTTGAAGACAATACATTTCCGAAGGTACTGGAATTTATGGATAAAACACCTAATTCAGGTGGACTCGGTGTAAAAATGATTGATGGGCAGGGTGTTTTTCTTCCTGAATCCAAAAGGGGCCTCCCCACCCCATCTGTGGCATTTTTCAAGATATTCGGACTTTCAGCACTGTTTCCCAAAAGCAGGATTTTCGGCAAATATCACCTGGGCTATCTGGATAATGACAAAATCCACTCTGTGGATGTGCTCTCGGGTGCATTTATGCTCTTACGTAAAAGTGTGCTGAAAAAAACAGGCTACCTCGACGAAACATTTTTCATGTATGGTGAAGATATAGACCTTTCGTGGCGAATAATCCAGGCAGGTTATAAGAACTATTATTTCCCGCAAACACGCATTATTCACTATAAAGGAGAAAGTACAAAAAAAAGCAGCATTAATTATGTTTTTGTGTTTTACAATGCAATGATCATTTTTGCCAAAAAACACTTTAGCAAACAAAATGCCCGTGTTTTTTCATTTCTGATTCACCTGGCCATTTATTTCAGGGCATTTCTTGCCATTTTAAACCGTTTTTTTAAAAGGGCAATAACACCTTTAATTGATGCTATACTTATATTTGCCGGCTTTTTATACATTAAGGAATACTGGCAATCACAAGTAATGGAAGCAACCCAGGACTACTACCCTCCAGAGTTTCTGTATTATTTCGTTCCCGGATATATAATCATTTGGCTTTTTACGGTCTATATCAGCGGAGGCTACGATAAACCCCTGAAATTGTTCCGTATTGTCAGGGGTATCGGGCTGGGTACCGTTGCTATTCTGGTCATATACGCACTACTACCTACTTCCCTGCGGTTTTCAAGGGCACTTATCCTCCTGGGAGGCCTGTGGGCATTAACAAGCATGTTGGTCAGCCGGATGATCTGGCACCTTGCACGTTATAAGAACCTGAATATCAGCAGTCATCTTAATAAGCGTGTCGCTATAATCGGAAAAGGTAAAGAACCGGAACGTATCGCTCTGATGTTAAGGCAAAGCGGAAGCACTGCTTTTATTGGACTGATAAGCACTGAAACAAACAAACCGGCAAAGGATGGTTTTCTTGGAACCCTTGAACAGCTTAATGAAATAATTGAAGTTTATAATATCAACGAGCTTATCTTTTGTGCAAGCGAAATGTCATCACAGGCTATTATTTCGCACATGTCGGGATTGAAAAATAAAACCGTACATTATAAAATTGCGCCCCCCGAAAGTTTATTTATCATTGGAAGTAACTCCATAGACACATTCGTAGA
>SKSE01000205.1 GCA_007118135.1 Bacteroidales bacterium
CAGGTTAAAGGCAATAATTTCTATCTGGTCGTTGCGTAATCCGCTGTTTTCAATATCAAATTTTAGTTTTTCTACAATTTTGGAATCACTTTTTATTTCTATGATTAATTTTCCTGTCTTTGGAACGCTTGCCAGTGCTTCTTTAAGAATAGGGATTTTTTCTCCCGCCCACTTTTCTTCTTTCCATAAACCGGCATCAAGTTTTTGTAATTCTTCTATTGTGGATTTCCTTACTGTTAGTTTTTTACCTGTAGTCCGCAGTGTATTCTTGTCATGTATTACACAGATTTCATTATCGGCTGTTAAATGCACATCCAGTTCTACAGCATTTATACCTCTATGCCAGGCCAGATTAACTGCCGCAAGCGTATTTTCAGGTGCATCATATGATTCGCCCCTGTGAGCGATAAACAGAATAGTCCGGGTACTCATTTTTTGTTTGCTGAAAAGTAAATATTAAAGATGATTATATTGCTTATATTTTAAACCTGCCCGAGAGTCTTTTAGAAGAACTCAAAGATAGTTTTTTAAGGAAAAAAACTACATATTAATGGAATGTTTTAAAATTTTTCATTCAGTTTCTTCTATAAGTAGTAAATAAACATAAGTTCTTAGATTTTTTAACCAAATTAATTGGTTTTCAGCTTAGTATTTTATTTTTAAAGCCTTATATTTGTAATAGATGAAGCATAATTATTGAAATCAGAATTTATGTATAATCGAAAAAACATAGTATTATGGAAACAAATCAAAATCAAACGGGTAAAAACATGCGCATTGGCTTGATAATATTGGGGATATTGCTGCTTTTATCAGTGATTTTTCTGATTGTTTTTGCCATCCGTGGAGGCAAATTAGCTGATGAAAATGAATCACTGGAAGCTGACAAGCAGGTACTCATGGATGAATACCAGCGCATGAGAACACAAAGAGACGAAAGCAGGCAGAATGTTGCTGATTTACAGGCTGAGACAGAACGAATTAAAATTGCCCATGAAGAGGAATTACGTAACCGGGATGTAAGAATCTCTGGTTTGAGTGCAAGAGCTGCAGAAGTAACCCGCCTGCGACAACAGGTTGATGAGTACAAACTTATGCAGACCGACTTTGAAATGTTGCAGGAACAACATGCCGGATTGGTGGCTGAGCATGAAGTTCTGAATGATCAGTTCAACGTTCTTTCAGACCAGTTAACTATGCTTCAGGATAGCGTTAATGTTAGCAGGGGATTGCATGTATACAACATCAGTCCGCTTACCAAATGGGAGCGTTGGTTGTGGGCCGACAGGTATAATGTATCGCAGGCACGCAGGGTAGATGAAACCCATGTGAGTTTTGAAATTGGCGGTACTCCTTTTACCAGACCTGGCAACAGAACTGTTTATCTGAATATGCTTGATCCACAGGGTATTATTATGTATCCCGGGGCAGAAACTTTCCTGATTACTGCAACAGGTGAAGATGTTCTATATACCAAAAAGAAAGATGTGAATTTCACAGGTGAATATATTCCGGTTAATTTCACCATTGGCCATCCCGAAAGGTTGGCTCCCGGAAATTATAATATCAGGATATATATTGATGGTGAATTCCTCAGATCAAAAGAGGTTGTTTTTGAATAAATCACTTTCTTTTCTGGAATTCTTAATTTTTTTTTATCAGAACAAGCAGGGTAAATTGATCATATTTGCCCTGCTTCTTTTTTCAAAATTATTAAAAGACACTGCCAAATAAAAATGTAATTAGGAAATATTTTGATTCAGATATAAACAGGACTTATATTTTTTTGTTAAGGATATGGTTATCACATTTGCTTTTGTTAACTTTATACTTTGAATCACTCATTCAGTTTAAAAGCAAAATTGTATTTCATTATTGCCAAGATTTAAAATCTGCACTTTTGGGCTTAATCCCAAATGTGCTAACAATATATTTTACTTTAAATTTTAAAAAAAAATCCATGAATAAAAAAGAGTTATATGAATTAGAAAATCAGGAGTGGCTTGAGTCGCTTGAGTACTTGATTCAGCACGAAGAGCCTCAGCGTGTGCGTGAAATTTTGGCATTATTGCAAAACAAAGCTCACAAAGAAGGCATTGTTTTCCGTTGCCCTGGCAATACACCTTATATCAATAGCATTTCTCCACGCAAGGAAGTACCTTTTCCTGGTAGTCGCGAGATAGAGCGAAGGATAAAAAGTCTGGTTCGATGGAATGCAATGGCTATGGTAGTAAGAGCAAATCTTGAATCCGATGGTATAGGCGGGCATATTTCTACATTCGCATCTTCTGCCACACTTCTGGAGGTTGCATTTAATCATTTCTTCCGTGGAGGTGATAAGGAAGATCCATCCGATATAGTTTATTTCCAGGGTCATGCTTCGCCCGGTCTTTATGCACGTTCATTTCTGGAAGGAAGACTTACGGAAACCGATCTGCATAACTTCCGCCAGGAACTGCGTAAAGAAGGTGGATTGCCTTCTTACCCACACCCAAGGCTGATGCCTGATTATTGGCGCTTCCCAACAGTTTCTATGGGATTGGGGCCATTGATGGCTATCTATCAGGCTCGTTTCAATAAATACCTTGAAGACCGTGGACTTAAGGAAATAACCGACCAGAAAATTTGGGCTTTTATGGGTGATGGTGAGATGGATGAGCCCGAATCGTTAGGAGCTATCACCGTTGCCAGTCGCGAAAATCTTAATAATCTCATCTTTGTAGTTAACTGCAACCTGCAGCGACTCG
>SKSE01000317.1 GCA_007118135.1 Bacteroidales bacterium
CCCCATTTGCCAATGAGCGCTGTATTATAACCCACATCCTTCAGCAGGTGTGCCAGAGTAATAGTACCTTCGGCCATGGGGTGCTGTCCTTCAAGAGTGGAATCAGCCAGCATGGCATGATAATTCCTAACATTGCCTCTCTCTCCCCACTCATGATTTCCCCTGATTTGCGAGTTACCTGTGTGAAGACCTGTCAGAAGGACATTTCGTGCAGGTGCACAAACCGGAGCACCAGTATAATGCTCGGTAAACATCATACCAGCTTTTGCCAGCGCATCAATATTTGGAGTTTCAATTTTTTCCTGCCCATATACACCCAGTTCTCCATAGCCCAGATCGTCGGCCAGAATGTAAATGATATTGGGAACAAGGGGTTGTTCATTTCCATCGGTTCTGCCATCCATGCTGCAGGAATGGGATAGCAACCCTCCGACAAGTCCTATGCCTGGAAGGACATATTTTTTCAAACTTCTCATAATACAATGTGTTTTTTGGGGAGCCGTAATAATTCACTATGCCATGAAAACTCCCCAAATTCCAAAGATATCCAAATAAACTTTAAGACTCATTTTAAATTGGTTTATTCGTTAAGAAAACCATATCAATTATCTCCAAAAAACTCCGAAACCGGAACCTTCTGAAAAAACAGATCCTTAACACCTTCGTAGAGGATACCGACAGTATTATCATCCACCATGGTCATGCACGAATATCCGAAACCCTGGGTTTCGTTAAGTAAAACCTTATTCTTATCGGGCCAGGTATGACCGGCATCAAAACTCGCTTTTATGGTCATGTTAACCCTTTGATTTTTATCATTGGGGTTGGAAAAAAACAATACCTGCTGCATTTGGCCGTTAACGCGCATATTATGGCCAATGAGACTTGCCATACAATTGGGTTCGGGTAGTGCGGAGTTGGATGTTGGGTGTTTAACCCAGGTTTGACCCATATCATAGGTTACTGAAACAGCACGACCGTTGGTTTCGTCCTTCACGCGGCGATTAAGATCGTCTCGCATATTGAGCATCAGGCCACCATCGGCCAGTTGCACCACCTGTGCTTCGGTTGTATTGGGTTTTGCGCCGGTTCCGATATGCCAGGTTTCTCCCCCATCCTTGCTGTAAACGATGGTTGAGTGGCAGGTGTATTGTCCACCGTCCAAAGCCTGCACGCCAATATCTTCCTTAAACTGGGCAGCAAAAATGAGTATGCCATCGTCAAGCGTTATTCCCATACCGGGTCCGGCAAGTAACAGTTGCCATTCGGGGTTTTTGATTTGTTCGGTAATGTTGATAGGATCTGACCAGGTGAGTCCGTCATCGGTGCTTTTTACCAGTACGAATTGTCCGGTTTCATTTGGCGACATGCCTGGTTTGGAGTCCCACCACAACATTTTTTCATAGTGTGATCCACTAATCCACAAGGCAGCCACCCATATGGTTTCGTTAGTATGATCGTAAAGCACAGCAGGATCGCCGATACCATTAAGGCGTCGGGGACGTCCGCCCCACTCTCCCATATCCATGATCACACGCATGGGTTCCCAGGTTTGCCCACCATCTGTGCTGCGACTCATGCCCACATCAATGTCTTCCTGCAAATCTTTACTGTTATTGTAACGGTTGTCATAAATAGCTATGAGTGTACCATGAGATGTTGTTATGATACCTGGAATACGGTAAGTATCGCAGTCATCCTGACCAGCAGCTCTGAGTACCTTAGCCGGACGGTAACGGAAGTTATTGTCGGCTTCAATCGATATTCGTCCACTCCGCCCAAAAAACAATTCAATACCTTTCAGGGTGAAACTTTTTTCTAGCAACACATTATCCAGTACCGGGAAATCAAATGTGATCCGATGTTTTCCCGGAACAAGTTCAATATCTCCGTTGATACGCGTTTTACGTCCAAAGGATTTTTTACTACCGAAAAGCAAACGATCTGTAAATTCATTTTCATTGACTACTATCTGATGATAGATTTTTGCTTTTCTGAGAATTTCCTTATGCTCGCGACTTTCAAAAAAAAGATCAATCCTGTTAAGTTTCAGGGACTCATCTGAAATGTCTACAATAATTTCAAATATTTCATTGTTATCACGTTCTAAAAACAGAGGAACCTTTTTCTGAAGAACCTGAATTCCAACATTCTCTGGTTCTTTAACACCGGTAGAACAGGCTAAAAAAAACACAGCCGTGGTAAAAAACAAAGTTCTTTTTATTCGATGTAAATTCATATTTATTTCTAAAATGAATGAATAAGTCAACTATAATATAGTTCTGAATTCTATATTATAAAGCAAATTCTCCAGATGCAGAGATTGTAAAATCATATTCTTTTCCGTTCATTTTTAACCTGCCGGAATTTCCGGGTATGCCTTTAATAAAACCACGCCTGATTTTCCCATTTTCCCATTCAAAATCCAGTTCAAATCCACCTCGGGCTTTCAATCCTTTTATGCTTCCGTTAGACCAGTTTGCAGGTAATGCAGGAAGCAGGTGTATAACCCCTCCATGCGACTGAATAAGCATTTCAGTGATCCCTGCAGCACCTCCCATATTCCCATCAAGTTGAAATGGCGGATGTGCACACAACAGATTCAGATAGGAGCCTCCCATATACATATTTGCTTCGGTATAACCCACAGGCTGCAAAAGTCTTCGCAACAGTTCGTAAGCATCATCAGCCTGTTGCAGCCGGGCAAAGAAATTGATTTTCCAGGCCAGGGACC
>SKSE01000098.1 GCA_007118135.1 Bacteroidales bacterium
AAAAGATCGCCATTGAAAAATGACCGCAATACTTTTGCCGATTCTTCAGCAGTAGATACAATACCCCCTTCAACGGTAACCGATGTCATGTAAATTGGAAACCATGTAGGTTGATTGCCGTAATAAAATCTGGCCGGACGGGTGTCGTTGGGATCCTGGTAGGCATAGGTGTTTTTCAGGTTCAGGGGTTCGAAGATAAATTCGCGAAATACATCTGCAATGGGTTTACCTGTAATGTTTTCAATGATGCGGCCCAGCAACTGGTAGTTGGTGTCGGAATAAGCTGCCTTTGTGCCATATTTGAAATTGGGTTTCATTGTTTTTACAACTTCAAGGGTTTTCTCCAGATGCCAGGGCTGGTCTTCTCCCGCAATGAGAGCATCGGCGGCTGTTTTCCCGTCGGGCTGTTTGTGAAAGAAGTAATCGGGAATACCCGAAGTATTGGAAAGCAGATGAAGAACTTTGAGTTCGTTGCTGTAATCGGTTCTCTTAAAAACATGTAGTCCCTGTACCATTTCATCGGGCAGGTGTTTGCTCAGCTTGTCATCCAGGTTTATTTTATTTTCTTCCATCAACCTGAGCAGCACAGCAGTAACATATAGTTTAGTGGTGCTGGCGATAAAATATTTGCTGTCGGGACTGATGTCGCCCGCCGATGCAGTATGCACAAAGGAGCGGTCTTCATTTTCCACATGAAATACAGTACTGAAAATATTTTTATTATTGATGATCTTTTCAACCCACTGGTTGATACGTTCGGGAGTAAGTTTTTTGGTCATGGTTTAATGAATTATCGGTTGTTGTGTCAAAGAAAAGCAATTTTTTTACTGATTAATATCTTTCCACGATTTTTTATTGCGATTAATGGGTAGATCGCCTTTAATCCTGCTGAGTTTGGAAGGTCCGTTTACAACGATTACTACAATCATAAAAGCGGTAAAAACAATGGCTGAGTATTCAATAATCTTGTTCAGTGGAATGCTCCATAGTTCTCCAATTAGCCCCATACTGAAATTGTAGGACATATGGAACAACGTTGCCAGCAGCATATTTCCCCTGGTGCTGTTGCATATCCAGGTTAGTATTACGGTCATTGCGATTCCCACCCAAGAAAATAGCCAGAAGCTGGTTTCTTCCCATCCCATACCGGTAAACCACAACGGGAGATGCCATAATCCCCATATCACACCAAGTATCAATGAAGCCCCTAAAGCATTGAACCGGTTTTGGAGCCAGGGAAGTGCAAATCCACGCCATCCCAGTTCTTCACCCATAGCGCCGGTGATAAGGGAAATTACAAGAAATCCCGCCAAAAATGGCAAACCAGGGAAATTTGTGGTTGCCGCAGCCTGGGGGTCAAACTGAAAATACAGCAATGCAGCAAGCAGGCTGACAGCAATGGGTGAAAATGCGGTAATGTACCACCATGGCGATACTCTCCACATGGTCCATCTGCGTAAAAGGTCTTTGACGCCACCCTTTTGTTTTATCACAAAGGCGATAACAAAAAATGCCACCAGGTTGGGTGACCATGAGCCCAGGATTGCAATGGGAATAAAGGGAAGTTCAACGTCAATCACACCATAGTTTACTAGGATTCCGGGCAGGGCTATCAATGTAATGAACAGAAGGCTGATGATAAAAAACAGGATCAGGGGTTTGTTTCCGGTTTGTTTCATGTTAATTGGATATTATTGAAATAGTATTGTTTTGAAAAACTGGCAAGGGTTAGTTATTGAATTTTATGGGCTTCCTGATCATGCAGTACTGCTGAACATGGGTCTCAGGAGATGAAATGGTTCTTACCAGTTCAAATCCAAAATGTTCGTACAAACCCACATTGGATGGATTGTGTGTTTCCAGCACCATGGGGATCTGCTCCTGATCGGAAAATTCAATGGCTGGGGTAATGAGCTTTCGGAAAGCCCCGGTACCTCTGAGGCTTTTGTCAATGCTAATGATCTTGACCCTGTAGTGCCTTCCTTTTATAAATTCTTCCGGCCATTTGAAATCCAGAACTTTACCCAATATTTTCATGTTCCGGATGAGCCTGATGATCTCTTTGAAGCTGATAATAAAGAAAGTAACCACAAAGGTTTCTATTATAGTCCATACTTCCCGGAGTTTGCTGTTATTGTTGCTGTCAAGACCAACCATAACGGCCCGCGGATCATTGTTTAGCAGGTGTAATGCACTGATTTTGTCAGCATATTTAACATGAAGCCTGGCATGAGCCCGCATTAATTTTTCCTTTTGATTTATTCCTTCCAGTTGTGCCTTATTCATGGGATCTTCCAGAAAGCTTATTCCCATGTAGCCGGCAATGGTATCTAAAGTTTTTGTTGTGATGGCAGACATAACTTAGGGTGCATTAAAAGTTCAATAATATGCAGTCTTTATAATCGAATTTTTCTTTACAGGCCATGATGACCTTCATGAGAACAACATAGCCTTTTATTTATTAATTGCAGCAAACTAACTTACTTCTTCAGGAAAACGATATCCTTCAACCTTCCCACGCTAAAGATGGTAAATCCGTTCACCTGTCCGTTGTCATCCCTGGTAAACTCCATCATTCCCAGGAAATCCGTGGCAAAAAGGTCGTCTCTTACATGGGTTAGCTGTATTGAATCAAATCCAAGGTATCTTTGTATGGTAGATGGCATCGGGACTTTCAAGCGGTCATCTACCAGCAGCACAGGATAATCGGTTTCGAGGTAAGGCTGATA